>JAGLRY010000231.1 GCA_023135995.1 Candidatus Aminicenantota bacterium
TGTAGGGTCCGTTCCCCGAACGGACCGTTTTGGGAAACTGTCCCTACATTTTATGTTTTATGTTTTACGATGCAAAAAAGAAAGGAGACCATGGATGATCGAAGTGGAACACCTCACAAAAAAATACGGAGATCTCGTAGCCGTTCGAGACCTCAGTTTTAAAGTCGAGAAGGGAAAGATCTGGGGACTCCTCGGTCCGAACGCTGCTGGAAAGACAACGACCATGAGGATCCTCACCGGGTATATCCCAGCCACAGACGGAAAAGCCACAGTTTCTGGGTATGATGTCTTCGAACAGACCAACGAAGCCAAAAAAATAACCGGATACCTTCCCGAAGTGGTCCCCCTCTATACTGAGATGATTGTCGAGGAATACTTGAAGTTTGTCGCCGAGATCAAACAGATCCCCCCGGATAAAAAAAAGGAGGCTATCGGAAGATCGATCGAGATAAGCGGACTGGAACTGGTGAGACATCGCCTCATCCGGAATATTTCTCGCGGCTTTAAGCAACGTGTGGGTATTGCGCAAGCGCTGATCCATGACCCAGAGATACTGATCTTGGATGAGCCAACCATAGGCCTCGACCCGGCTCAAATCATCGAGATCAGACAGCTCATAAGCTCGCTCAAGGGTGAGCGCACCATATTGCTATCGACCCATATCCTAGCAGAAGTTACTCAGACTTGTGATGGAGTGGTCATCATCAGTGATGGACAACTCAAGGCTTCGGGTTCACTGGAAGAGCTCACCTCTTCCTTCGTAGAAAAAGATGGTGTGGTTATCCGGCTCAAAAAAGCAGAAGAGGAACTGATGCCCCTTTTCAGGGGCCTCCCCGGAATCGAGAACGTGTCCCGGGTGGATGACGGATTTCAGCTCGAATGGGGGAAAGATAAGGACCTGAGGGATTTGATCACCCGATATATCGTGGACAATGACTTGGGACTTATCGAAATGAGATCTCTAGGTATGAATATTGAAGATCTCTACCTCAAGGTTGTCTCAGGGGGTACAGAACAATGAACAACATATGGGCAATCTGTAAAAGGGAGATCAGGACATACTTCACCTCTCCCATCGCTTATGTCGCCATCACGGTCTTTTTGATCGTAACCGGATTCTTCTTCTACACTCTCATCCAATGGTTCAACCTACAGTCCATGCAGATGGCGAGAAATCCTCAGTACTACCAACAGTTAAACATCAATCAGATGGTCTACGCTCCCCTGTTCCATAACATCAACATCATTCTGCTTTTTCTTGTCCCCATCCTGACGATGCGGCTATTTTCTGAAGAGAAAAAGAGCAAAACAGATGAGCTCCTCTACACATCCCCCGTTTCCATAAGCCAGATAATCCTGGGAAAATATTTTGCATCCGTGTTTGTCCTTTTGGTCATGCTCTTCCTGAACAGCCTTCTTTCTGTCTTCGTCTTTGCTTTCGGCAATCCTGAAGTCCTACCGCTCCTCAATGGCTATCTCGGGCTATTCCTGATAGGAGCTGCATTTATGGCTTTGGGCCTTTTCTTTTCTTCTCTCACTGAAAATCAGATCGTCGCTGCGTCATTGGGCTTTGGCTTCTTTCTTCTCTTCTTTGTGCTCAACTGGGCCTCTCAATTCACCGGAGGTATTTGGAGGAGTGTTTTGAACTATCTCTCGTTCTTCCAACATTTTGACGACATGACCCGCGGCATTCTGGACACCACAGATATTGTTTATTATTTGAGCCTCATATTCTTTGGACTATTCCTCACGCATTCTGTGATTCAATCGCGGAGATGGAGGTAGACAATGGACAACATCAAGAAAAATTTGAACTATATCGGCATAGCTCTTATTTTTGCAGCATTTGTGCTCAATCGGATCTGGCCGTACAAAAAAATGTTCCCTTACATCTTGTTCGCTTTGGGCATCGTGTCGCTTTTGGTCTACATCACCCTGAATCTCTCTCTTCTCAAACAGGGCTTAAAGCGTAAATCTTTCCTCTACTCCAGCAATCTGTTTATGATCGTTATCCTTGTGATCGGAATCCTTGTGCTCATAAACTACATCTTCTCCAGGTACCACCACAGGTTTGACTTCACTGAAGCGAAGGTTCACAGCCTTTCCGACCAATCCGTGACCGTCCTCAAGAATCTGGAGAATGAGATCAGAATCAAGAGCTTCTTTCTCGAAGGAAACTACCAACGGAACACTCTGCAATACTTGATGGATAACTACACCTATCATACCTCCAAGATCAAGCACGAATTCATAGACCCCGATAAGAACCCCGG
>JAGLRY010000232.1 GCA_023135995.1 Candidatus Aminicenantota bacterium
TCCATCACACAATCTGATCACTCATTAACGCTATTGAGTATTCATGACAGCACGGATTTGGAAATGATAACTTCGGATTGAAATCGTTTGACTCGGATAGCGGAAATTGGTAAAAAGATAAAGCTCCATGAAGTGTCAAAAGTGTCAGCACGAAAATCCTTCTGATACCATCTACTGTGGCAGATGTGCTACGCCGCTCCAATCCAAGGATGACGTGCCTTTCTCTCAAACCCATACACTGCAGATTCCCACAAAAGTACTACTAAGAGGGAGCACTTTTGCCAACAGATACGATGTTCTCGAGGAATTGGGACGGGGTGGTATGGGGAGAGTCTACAAGGTTTTTGACAAGAGGATAAAGGATGAGGTCGCGCTGAAACTGCTTAGGCCGGATATCGCTGATGATCCCCAAGTGGTCGAGCGCTTCAGCAACGAATTGAAATTTGCCCGAAAGATCGTCCACAAAAATGTCGGCCGCATGTATGACCTCGGCGAAGCAGAGGGGGTCCTCTATATCACCATGGAATTCGTCCCAGGGGAGGACCTCAAAGCGTTCATCAAACGTGCCGGCCAGTTGTCCATTGGGAAGACCATTGCCATCGTTGAACAAGTGTGTGAGGGGCTAGTGGAAGCCCATAAGTTGGGGGTTGTCCATCGGGATCTTAAGCCTCAGAACATCATGATCGACAAATCGGGCAATGCTCACATCATGGATTTTGGGATCGCCCGATCTTTGAGTGCTGAGGGGATAACCGATGTGGGAGTGATCATTGGCACTTCTGAGTACATGTCTCCAGAACAGATTGGGGGAGAGGAGATCGACCAGAGATCGGACCTGTATTCTCTGGGAATTATTCTCTATGAGATGGTGAGCGGGAGGGTGCCGTTCCAAGCTGATTCGGCTTTTGCTGTGGGCATGAAACACAAAAGTGAAAAGCCTCTAGATCCCCAGACGATCAATCCGCAGATTCCAGACAGTCTCAATCGTATGATTATTATGTGCCTGGAAAAGGAGAAAGAAAGAAGGTTTCAGACTGCCGAAGAGATCCTCTCGGAGTTGAAGGTCATAAAGGAAAGCATCACAACCACACGAGAGATTTCCGGAGAGCTAAAAACAATCACAGCTCCTCGCACTCAGGAGAGGAAGGAAAAATCTATTGCTGTGCTCCCGTTTGTGGATCTGAGTTCGCAGAAGGACCAGGAATACTTTTGTGATGGACTGTCAGAGGAGCTCATCAATTCGTTGACACATATCAGCGAATTGCGAGTTCCTGCACGAAGCTCGTCATTTTCTTTTAAAGGAAAAGATATCGATATTCGTGAAGTTGGCAAAACACTGAATGTCGAAACTGTACTCGAAGGCAGTGTTCGAAAAGCGGGAAATCGCCTTCGCATCACAGCCCAGCTCATCGATGTTACTGATGGCTATCATTTATGGTCAGAACGGTATGACCGGGACATGGATGACATCTTCGCCATCCAGGATGAGATATCTCTGGCTATCGTGGACAACCTGAAGGTCAAGCTCCTCAAGGGGGAAAAGACAAAGATCGTCAAGCGTCACACAGAGAACAAGGAAGCCCACAACCTTTATTTAAAAGGCCGCTATTTTTGGAACAGGCGACATGAAGGCGACATGATGAAGGCCATCGAGTATTATCAAACGGCCCTCCAAAAAGATCCTTTATATGCCTTTCCCTATGTGGGGATCACGGATGTTTTCCTTGTGCTAGGTCTGTGGAGTTTTATCGATCCTAAAGAGGCCTTTGCAAAAGCCAAAGACTCCATAAAAAAAGCTTTGGAGATAGATGATTCCTTGGGCGAGGTCTATTCCTCGATGGGATTTATCAACGCGAGTTTCGAATGGGATTGGGCTGCAGCAGAAAAGAATTATAAGCGTGGCATAGAGCTTAATCCAAAATATGCGTATGCGCATGGTTGGTATGCTATATTCCTTGTGACACAAAAGCGTTTTGATAAAGCTGTCGAGCAAGCGAGACAAGCAGTAGAGCTTGAACCACTCTCTCCTCTCCTAAATGCGTTGCAGGGGATTATTGAGGGATTTGGAGTCGGTGCTGAGAAAGGAAGGGAACAACTACACAAAGCGCTGGAGATGGAGCCGAATTTACCCATGGGGAATCTTTGGTTAGGGCAGCTTTATTTAGTCCCTCCCGAAGATTATGGAAAGGCGATTGTTTATCTTCAGAAGGCAACACAGTTGGGCATGACGTTTACGCTGGGATGGTTGGGGTGGGCATTGGCTCGCGCAGGAAAAAAGGATGAAGCCGCGAAAATGCTGGATCATTTGGATGAAATAGCGAAACAAAGATACGTATCACCATTCCAGAAAGCTCTGATTTTCCTTGGTCTTGA
>JAGLRY010000233.1 GCA_023135995.1 Candidatus Aminicenantota bacterium
TCCGGAGAGATGCGGTCCGGATGTGTCACGATGCAGTTGGCTAGTGCCTGTGCACACTCGCACTTGGTGCCCCTGTCTTCAGGGAGCAAAGAGATCGTCTTTTGTATGATGTTTTTTGCATTTTGAATGTTCAATCGCAAGTTTTCCAGGATCATTTCGATAGAGACTGTTTCTTCCGTTTCGTGCCAGACGTCGTAATCTGTGACCAGGTTCATGGTGGAATAGCAGATCTCCGCTTCCCTGCACAGCTTGGCCTCTGTCACACTGGTCATGCCGATAACGTCGCAGCCCCACGACCGGAAGATCTCAGATTCGGCTTTTGTGGAAAAAGAAGGACCTTCGATACAGATATAGGTCCCTCCAAGATGGCCCCTCACTCCCAGCTCCTGCCCTGCATCGAACAAAAGTCCGGAAAGTTCAGGACAGACGGGATGAGCAAAACCAACATGGGCGGCGATTCCCTCTCCGAAGAAGGAATTCTTCCTCCTTGTCCTATCAAAAAATTGGTCGGCGAAGACGATATCCCTGGGTTGTATGTCCTCCTTGAGGGACCCGACACAATTGGTGGATATGACTCTTGTGACGCCGAGTGTTTTAAATCCATAGATGTTGGCCCTGTAGTTGATATCCGAAGGCGTAAGCGTATGCCCCTTGCCATGACGTGTGAGAAAGGCCACTCTTTTTCCCTCCAGCTTACCGATGATGTAGGAATCTGACGGCTTCCCAAAAGGTGTGTCGAGGTCGACTTTCTCGAAAACGTTGATGCCCTCGATCTCGTACAGGCCAGTCCCGCCAAGAAGCCCGATATCAACCTGGGGGAGATTCTCTGAATTGGAAATCGTCATGTCTCCTCCTTCTATTCTCTTCGGTCAAAGACTTTCATGCGTATTCGAGACTAATGGTATATAACTTAAGCAAAATCAAGTCAAGCATGTAACCGGTTTATTGAGTTTTGAGTGAAATTTGGTTATCCTATGCGCAAGGAAATCGATATGGAAATAAAGACGGAATTGGCTCCTTTGATCGACATCCTGCATAAAACAAAGCGAGTCGCTGTGCTTACAGGCGCAGGAATCTCCGCCGAGTCTGGAATTCCCACATTCCGCGGAGAGGAGGGGCTCTGGAAGACATACCGGGCCGAAGAGCTTGCCACGCTATCCGCGTTCATCAAAGATCCCAGGCTCATCTGGGAATGGTACGACTGGAGACGGGGGATCATCGGCTCCAAAGATTTTAATCCCGGGCACCAAGTTCTGGCCAGTTGGGAAAAACTCTTCCCGGCGTTCCACGTGATCACACAGAACATCGACGGTCTTCATCAAAAAGCCGGTTCATATAACATCCTGGAACTCCACGGAAACATCTGGAAACTCCGGTGTACCGAAGAAGAAACGATCACCGAAGATCATAACACCCCCCTCGGAGAGATCCCTCCTCATTGTCCTAATTGTGGCGCTCTCCTCAGGCCTCATGTTGTCTGGTTCGGTGAATCCCTGGATCCATCTATACTCCAAAGCGCTTTCGCTCTGAGCTCAAGCTGTGAAGTCATGTTCGTGGTCGGCACATCTGCAGTGGTTCAGCCCGCAGCTTCACTCCCTCTCTCAGCGGCTGATTCCGGTGCGACTGTTGTCGAGATTAACCCGGATCCCACCCCCATAACTCCGTATGCGGATTTTTCATTCCGGGGAAAAGCGGGTGATATTCTCCCCAGGATCGATGGAGAGTTATCTTTGATTAACCCCGTTGATGAGGAATGAGCTGACATGAAATTCGTCTACTTTGATGCTTTTTCGGGGCTGAGTGGGGACATGATCTTGGGAGCACTGTTGGACCTTGGCGTTCCACCCGACACATTCATCCAGAAAATGGCTGAGTTCGACCTCCCTGTGCATATCCGGGTCCAAGAGACAAAAAGATCTTCCCTCCGGGCGCTCAAGGTCGATGTCCACGTCCGGTCCAAAACAGAAAAGACACGGAAGTGGGCAGACGTGGAAAAACTCATAGCAAACTCAACATTTACCGAATCCGTGAAGAACAACGCTCTACAGATATTCCAGAGGCTTTTCGAAGCAGAGGCTCATGTTCATGGCCATACATTTCAAAAAACACACCTTCACGAGGCAGGTGCAGATGATGCCATCATCGATATTGTGGGCAGTTGTTTCCTCTTTGAACAGCTGAACATCAGCAAGTTCTATGCGTCTCCATTGAACGTGGGACAAGGCTCTGTCAAAACATCCCACGGCATTCTCTCCGTTCCTCCACCGGCCGTGGCCGAGCTGCTGAAGGGGATTCCCGTCTACTCGGATTTTGTGAAACAGGAGCTCGTCACACCGACCGGTGCTGCGATCGTTTCCAGCGTTGTCGAAAAATTTTTGCCTTTTCCAGAACTCTGTTACGAAAAAGTGGGATGTGGCGCCGGTGGCAGGGATTTTCCCGACTTTCCAAACATCCTTCGGGTTTTCTATGGAGAGAGACAATCCACTGAAACAGACAGGGACATCTATGTCATCGAAACCAATATCGATGATTCCACGCCTGAGATCCTTGCCAGTTTCTATGACAAGGCGTTTTCTCTTGGGGCGCTAGACGTTTATCTTACGCCCGTCTTTATGAAGAAAAACAGGCTGGCCACCAAATTAACCCTTTTAGCCGAGCTTGATAAAATGGACACCTTAATGAGCGCCATATTTGAGGAGACCAGCTCATTGGGTGTCAGATACTTTCCTGTCTCGAGACGAGTTCTCGAGCGCAAAATCGTAAAAGTCCGATTATTTGGCGAGGAGATCCCTGTTAAGGTTGCATTTAGCGGGCCAAAAGCTGTGAATATCCAACCGGAATTTTCAGACTGTTTGAAGCTGGCGCAGAAGAAAGATCTTCCCGTGAAACACGTCATGGAGCTTGTGAAGCAGAAGTACTTGACCCAAAATGAACGCAAAAAAAACTCTAGAAAATAAACACCCGTGTGTTGGAAGGAATAACGGCTAGGACATGAAAAAGCAAAATAAAGTCAATGCTGAAACCATCGAAAAAGGCGTAAAACTTATCCTGGAAGGGATCGGTGAAGACCCCAAGAGGCCCGGCATCCATAGAACTCCGAAAAGAGTCGCCAGTATGTTCAAGGAAATCCTCGGGGGGCTGAGTGAAGATCCCGCCAAGCATATGCGGGTGATCCAGGACGAAAAACACGACGAGATGGTCCTGATCAAGAACATCCCTCTCTATTCCATGTGCGAACACCACCTCCTCCCCTTTGCCGGAGTCGCCCATGTGGCCTATATCCCGAAGGAGGGGCGGATCGTAGGCCTCAGCAAGATCGTCCGAGTCGTGGAGGCCTATGCCCGCAGACTCCAAGTGCAGGAGAGGCTGACCAAACAGATCGCCGACCTCATCGATCAGCGGCTGAAACCCCTCGGTGTGATGGTCGTGATCGAAGCAGAGCATATGTGTATGTCCATGAGAGGCCCGAAGAAACCAAAGTCATTGACCGTGACCTCAGCCGTGAGAGGCTCTTTCCGTACCAGCCATACCACACGAACAGAGGCGATGATCTTGATCAAAGGAGGAATCCCCAGTGGAAAAGAGCTCTAGGGAGACCTTTTTCATAACGACCCCTATCTACTACGTGAACGATGTTCCTCATATCGGACATGCGTACACAACCATCATTGCCGATGCCCTCAGTCGATTCAAGAAACTCGCGGGGAAAGAGGTGTTTTTTCTCACAGGAACGGACGAGCACGGACAGAAGATCGAAAAATCAGCCGCAGAGAAAGGCCTAAAACCCCTTGAACTGGCAGATCGGATGGTGGGACGGTTCAAGGACCTGTGGAACGAGCTGAATATCGAATACGATTACTTCATCCGCACCACCCAATCCTTCCATGAAAAAGGCGTGCAGAAGGTCTTCCAGACATTGAAGGACAAGGGGGATATCTACAAAGGCATATACGAGGGTTACTACTGTGTGAGCGATGAGAACTTTCTCTCCGAAGATGTCCCGCTGGAGGATGATGGATACAAAGTCTGTCCTGATTGCGGAAAAAAAGCGGGGAAAGTGTCTGAGGCGTGCTATTTCTTTAAACTGTCAGCCTACCAGGAAGACCTCCTAGAGTTTTATGAAAAAAATCCTGAGTTCGTACGACCTCAAAGCCGAATGAACGAGATCACGAGTTTTGTGCGACAGGGACTCAGGGACCTCAGCATAACCCGGACCACTGTCCAATGGGCCATTCCCGTTGCCGATGATCCCGAACACACCATTTATGTCTGGTTCGATGCTCTGCACAACTACCTGACAGGGATCGGGTATGATTGGAACAAGGATCTCTATGCAAAATTCTGGCCACCGACAGTGCATCTCATCGGGAAAGACATCCTCAGATTCCATGCCGTGTTCTGGCCCGCCTTTCTGATGGCCGCAGGTTTTCCGCTCCCGAAGACGGTTTTTGGTCACGGTTGGTGGCTCAAAGACGAGACAAAGATGTCTAAATCCAAGGGAAACGTCCTCGATCCTCACATCATTCTCAAAACTTTCGGGACAGATCCTCTCCGGTATTTTTTGCTCAGGGAGATCCCAATCGGTCTGGACGGGAATTTTTCCCATGAGGGATTTGTCCACAGAGTGAATTCCGACCTGGCCAACGACCTGGGGAATCTCTTACAGCGTACGCTGACAATGATCAGTAATTACTTCGGTGGAACGATCGAACACATGGATGAGGAAAGCCCCCAGGATGTCGCTCTAAGGACCGATATGGACTCCGTAAAGGAAATCGTGTTCAACCATTATGAGAATTACGCCATAAACAGAGCACTGGAGGAGGTATGGGTGTACCTCAACTCGGTCAACAAATATCTCGCCGCAAATGAACCCTGGAAACTCGCCAAGGATGACACACAAACAAACAGGCTGGCAAGAGTGCTCTACCAGGCCGCAGCCGCGATACGAGCCATCGCCTATTTGATCTACCCGGTTTTGCCTGATTCCGCAAAAAAAATATGGGAATATCTCGGAGAACCCAGCCCTCTCACAGAAGAGACTTACAAAGATCTGGCTTTCAACAATTTTAAACTTGGTCAAAAGATACAAAAGCCCGAACCGCTTTTTCCAAGGATCGGCCTGAAAGATTTTTTAGAAGAAAAGGAAACCGAGTCCAAGAAAGCCGTCAAGGAGGAAAAAATGGATATCATCAGTTTTCAAGAATTCAAGAGAATGGACCTGCGAGTCGGAGAGATACTGAATGCAGAACGTGTGGAGGGGACGGACAAACTTCTTAAGATCAACGTCAATATCGGAAGCGAACAAAGACAGATGGTGGCCGGGATCGCTGAGACCTATACGCCGGAAGACCTTATCGGGAAGAAACTCATCGTGATCGTGAATCTTCAACCCGCCGTCATCCGGGGCGTGGAATCGCAAGCCATGCTTCTCGCGGCAGAGATGGATGGAAAGGCCTATATTCCGTTTTTTGTCGAAGATCTCCCCGCAGGAGCGAAAGTCCTCTGAAAACCATAGAGCGAAGACATTTTCTTAAGACGGTTTTTTCTGCAGTTGCGGGAATGGGGAGTCTTTCTGCCTCCCATAAACCAAGACATTCCTCGAGATCCTTGTTGACCACACGCGGCCAGAAAACCGACTTTCTCGTAAAAGTTTTGGGGACTGCCCAAGATGGTGGAATCCCCCAGATCGGTTGTTACTGCAAAAACTGCCAAAGGGCAAGACAGGACCCGCAGTTCTTACGCCTCCGGCCTTCACTCGCCATCCTTGATCTCAATGAGACAAAGATGTTTATCGTCGACGCATCACCGGATATCAGTCTCCAGTACGATTTGATCCACGAACGGATGGAGCGTGCTCGAATCCGCAAAAAAAATGTGCCAGATGGCATCCTCCTGACACACGCCCACATCGGCCACTACACCGGTTTGATGTTCTATGGATATGAAGCTCTGTCCGCAGACAAGCTCCCCGTCTACTGCTCCAAACGAATGGGCGACTTTTTAGCCAACAACGGCCCGTGGAGCCAACTGGTTAAGTACCAGAACATTTCCATTCATTTGCTCGAGCCGGGTAAAGAGATCTCTTTGACTCCTGGAGTATCAGTCACTTCCTTCCGCGTGCCTCATCGGGATGAATACTCAGACACATTGGGTTTTGTGATCGCAGGACAAAAGAAAAAACTCCTCTATATCCCCGACATCCAGAGCTGGAAAGCGTGGGACCGCGACATAAGAGAGGAGGTCGAAAATGTCGATTTCGCTTTACTGGACGGAACGTTTTACAGCCCTGAGGAGTTGCCTGGGCGTGACCTCTCCCGGATAGGACACCCCTTTATCACCACGTGTTTGGATACACTTAGACAGACTGCAAAAAAGGGGAAAACCAAAATATACTTCACGCATCTGAACCACTCCAACCTCGCATTGGACCCTGATGGTGATGCCATAAAGCACATCACCAATGAGGGATTTGGATTGGCGCAGGAAGGGATGGAGCTTTCTCTCTAGCTTCTTTTTATTCAGAATTCAGGATTCAGACACATTCAATATTTTTACGAAGCTCAGAGGCAGGAATCGCCCCCTCTCTGAGGATCTGGGGTATGGGGGGAGTGAGGTCGATCACGGTCGAGGGACGACTTCCCTTTGTTTTTCCTCCATCGACGATACAATCCACTTTGCCCGCAAAGACTTCATAAACTTTCTTGGGATCTGAGAATTCTTCTTTCCCAGAAATGTTGGCGCTCGTGGCTGTGATGGGGAAGCCTGCTTTTTTTACAAGATCTCTCAATCCCGCATGCGCAGGGAGACGGACGCCGATGGACTTCGTCGCTCCAAGAAGCTCTTCGGGGAGAAGAGGGTTTGCAGGAAAAATAAGGGTCAGTGGCCCCGGCCAATACAGCCGCATAAACAGCTCTGCGGCAGGAGGGATCTCAGCAGCCAAAGAGTCCAGCATGCTCCTGCCAGAGATCACAACAGGAAGTGGCTTCGCTGGGTCTCTCCTTTTCAACACAAATATTTTTTTTACAGCTTCAGGAGAGAGACAGTTAGCACCTAGCCCATAAAATGTCTCAGTCGGATACACAATAATTCCATTCTTTTTCAAGACGGACACGATCGTACTCAGTTCATTGACAGGGTATTTCTCAGCTTCGATCTTGATGACTTGAGTGTTCATCGGTTTTCTCGAACAGGAAGCATCCCCAAATCCATAATAAACGACGTTCCGAGTGCTCCAATTGGTGATTTCGAAAACACTCTCAGTTTCCCCAGCGAGGAAA
>JAGLRY010000234.1 GCA_023135995.1 Candidatus Aminicenantota bacterium
GTTCCGGGCTTCCCTCACATCTCCCATTGGGAGATGTACCATGCCCGTCCAGCCCTTCTCACGGTTTTGGAAATACTTCCTTTCGAACACAGTATATCGCATGTTTGAGTGAGGATGTAGTAAAATATTAAAGTGTTGACTATGGACGAGATCTATTCTATAAAAGTAATCTCGTACACACTGAATAATTCAAGTGAAAGATGAATAATTCAAGTTGTAGAAGTGGACAGTTGACCTATATTAGGAACAAAATGAGCTCGGGCTTTCCCCTGGAATCGGGAGTTCAGCTTTTTGGCATAGATTTTGCAGAAGACTCAGAGAGAGGAGTAAAAAATGAAGAAATATTTGCTTGTTTTTGTTGCACTTTTTTTATTGATCCCTGGATTTGCCTTTTCTGACCTTGTGACATTCAAAGTGGGTTATTTTTTCCCCAGAGCGAATAGCGATCTCTGGCAACTGGAGTTCGAACAGATGACATTCGAAAAGAGTGATTTTCAAAACACTGTCTTTTGCTTCACCTACGAGTATTTCTTGTCCAACCAGATCAGTCTCACTGTGAGCTTAGATGGATACAACGAGAAGAAGGCCGGAAGCTACCTGGATTATGTGGCCGATATCGTGGGTGATCAGATCTATGCTTTTGATTACGGACAGGGCTCTGCCATCTCACACGTTTTCACAGTCGGGATAACACCTCTCCATGCCTCGCTAAAGCTGACACCCTTTGGAAGACGAGCGAACATTATCCCTTATCTCGGAGGAGGTGTTGGCGTTTATATATGGACGGTGAGGATGCAGGGGGACACAATTGATTTCGAAGATCCCATATTATTTTGGGACGAAGATCTCCAAAAAGAAGTGATCGGCTATCCCGTATATCCCACCGATATCCGAGTGGAGAGCAAATTCACCGTGGGATTCCACGGATTTGTCGGCATCATGGTTCCCATTGCGAACAAGATCAGTGTCGAGGGAGAATTCAAATTCAACTACGCCAGCGGAAACCTGGATCCACACTTTCAGGGCTTCGAGAATTTTGACCTGAGCGGCTACCAGGTGACTATCGGAATTAATTACTGGTTCTAAATCGTTCAGAGAAGCTGCCGCCTGTTTCCATGGCCAGAAGCGACCTCTGAACAGATCCTTACTATTTTCGGTTCATAGCAAGAATGAGTACCTGAGGCTATCATTTGGTTATATAGAATCAGAAGAGATACCCAAAACGTTTTTACAATTAAAAAATTGGATCCTGTGAAAATCATTGATGCCTTAAGATTGATGTCAGATTCGGTGAAAATGTTTCAGTTGGTTGAGTTGTTAGGGTAAGGCCTGAAAATCCGGAAACATTTTTTATCCTTAGTGCCTACTCCATTAAAGGAGACTTTCGCTCAATATCGTATTTTACAGAAATAGAATGGAAACAGAGTAAAAAATGCCACTTTAACAACGGCAGAAGTCGTAATTCCGAATCATTCTTTGTTTCTTACATACATTGTGGTAGTGCCGGATTCATCCTGGAACCGCAGCTCAAATAATTTTGCATAGGATTTAATAAGCTGAGATAACTGTTTGAATCCATATGTGCGCGGATCGAAGCCAGGGTCAAGTTGATGCAAATAAAATCCCATGGTCGCCAAGTTGGCCCAGCCGTCTTCTTGTATGGCCATTTCAAAAGCTCCCTTGAGCAGAGGCAAAGGATCCAGCTTCCTGGATTTTTCCTCCTTAGCAGAGATTTTTTTTGATGTCTTTTTTCCCCGGGAAGTCTCTTTAGGCATAAGGTTTTCAGTATAAATAAAAACATTGCAGCCATTAACAAAAGCTTTTGGGGTCAATTGTTTGCCAATTCCCATAACAAAAATGCCACTTTCCCGGATGCGAGTGGCCAGGCGGGTATAATCACTATCGCTCGAGACTATGCAGAAACCGTCAACCAGTTTTCCATGCAGGATATCCATAGCATCAATGATCATAGCACTGTCTGTGGCATTCTTGCCTACGGTGTAACGGAACTGCTGAATCGGCTGAATAGCAGCTGCATTCAATGTGTCTTTCCAACCCTGCATATTGGCGGTTGTCCAGTCTCCATATATCCGTCTGATAGTTAATTTCCCATATTTGCTGGTTTCTGTCAGTATCTTGCCTATGAGCATGGGCTGGGCATTGTCGCCATCTATGAGCAAAGCGATTTTTTTGGTTTCACTTTCTAATAATGTATCGACCATAATAATTCCTTCCTATTTTTTTCGCTATTTCCCGCTCAGGTATTGTACTTCTCTTTTGTAATATTTCATACCCTCTTGGACAATATTTCAATTATACTAACATACACCTCAAGGTTTCATAGGGTGTTTTGCCTTTAAGGGGAGTGTCCGCTTTTCTGTGTAAACTCCCTTTTCCCAATCAAACATATTTTCCCAGACGATCTTCAAAAAAGATCATTAGTTGTGAGGAATTTTATAAACGTGCGCAGATCCGCAGACGCCGAGAAGGCGATGAGGGAATGACGCTTAAAATCTGAGCTGGAGCGAAAACATCTCCTCTGATTCTATCCCAGAAAGCACTTATTATTATGATGAGCCCTTTTTTCCTTTTGCCGCCAGGGTTTATCAAAAGGAATCGTAAGAGATAATTTTTTCGAGGGGCTTTCGTCCACGAAACTCTGGCACTTCACCCGGGTATCCCAGGGGAGTGAGAGCCAGCACTTTAACATGATCGGGAACATCGAGCAAGGATTTGACTTCCTCTTCCTCGAAGGAACCGATCCAACATGTCCCCAGTCCCTCCTCTTGTGCCTGCAGGATCAAATGCTCCAGAGCGATAGTGACATCCACTGGCCACGATTTCATGTATCGTCCCATGGCTCGATAACACTCGTCGGGAAAACCGCAAGCGATAATGATGAGCGGTGCATCAGCGATAAAGTCCTGTTGATTGGAAGCTTTGGCCAATCTTTTCTTGAGTTCACTATTCTGGACGATAACAAATTTCCACGGCTGGAGATTTTTCCCTGAAGGCGCAAGACGAGCGGCCTCAAGAACTCTGAGGATACTCTCTTCAGGAATGGGATCACTCTTGTATACTCTGACACTCCGTCTCTCCCGGATGACATCCAATACACTCATCAGACCTCCTTTTTCACTCCTAACAAAATTAAATATATTTTACACGAATTCGATCCTTAGGGAGTCAAGAATCTTTTCTGCCGGACTTGTAAACGTCAATGAGTTTCCTGTATTTTTCAGCATCGGCCGTTTTTCCTCTTTTTGCAAACCCGTTCACCAACACCCGGCTCTTCTTGACGATCTCTGCCTGGACAAGACCTCTCTGATGGGGGGACAGGTCCATAGACAGGGCTTTTTCCAACGCTTTGATCCGGAACCTGTCCATTCCCCAGTGTCTTTGGGATAACTGGTCCTCATGTCCCCCTCTCTTGACGATCAGTGGGCGGGTCAAAAAATAGACAGGATACCGGTGCGCCAGTCGGATCCCAAAATCATAATCCTCACAGATAGGAAGATTCTCATCGAATGAGCCGATCTTTTCGAAGACCTCTCTCCGAAAAAGGGCGGAGGAGAGACTGATAAGACAGAGGGGCAGAACCTTGTCAAAGATCCAACCGGAATATTTCTGGTGTCTTTTCTTGGGATTCACAAAGATCCTGTTCCTGATCCATGTCTCTTCCGTATAACATATCATTGCGCGGGAAACGGTGTTCATCAAACTCATCTGAACTCCGATCTTGTCCCTCTTCCAAAGATCGTCAGAATCCAAAAAAGCGATAAAGTCTCCCCTGGCACGCTGCAGACCCACATTCCTTGCTGTACTCACTCCCCTGTTCTCCTGATAGATATACCGGATGTCACGAGCAAAGGATTGGACAACTTCCCCGGTTTCATCCGTCGATCCATCATCAACCACGATGATCTCAAAAAGTTGCGTAGTGTCCGGCTCTCGAAAATAATCCTGGTCCAGAACAGATTGGACCGCTTCTTTTAAAAACCTAGCCCTGTTAAATGTGGGAATGATGACAGTAATCATGAAGAGGGTTTATTGATAATGGTATCTTTGGACACATCAAAGGGGATCTCCAGCCTTCCCCATACCGTGTGGATCTCGATCATCCCGGAAAACTCGCAGGGGGCTGTATCCTGTTGCAAAAAGGCATACACGTCCTTTCCCACCTCAAAAAAATTCAATAACATGGGGAGTTGGAACGTCTTCTCGCCATGGGTGGGAATGCTTTTGTCCCCACCGATGCTACCACCACCGATGGAAAAATTCCCCACCTTGATCCTGTAGCTGACTCTCTGGACAAGGAGCTCGAACTCATTCATATTCATCAATTTTATCTCAAGATTCAGATCCGAGCCACCGATCGTGAGCATGTTGATGTTGAGTGCAACAAGGTCGACCTGGGGATCGCTGTAGATCGGGAACTCTCCGGAGAAGGAAAATGGAAGACGCCCCCGTTCCTTTTTTTCATCGGCAAATGCCAGTTCGCCCATGATATAACACAGAGCTTTTCCCTTGGCCTGAATCCCGGGGACTGTCCGAAACAGATGCTCATACGTGACCTTGACAGGCAAGGCTATGAGAGTCTCCTCGGAAGGATTGAGCCTGAGTCTTGAATCCAGGGAGGTCTGCAAACGGAGGTATTCCGTCTGATCAACGACGAAACGGTAGGAGTAACCGGATAGATAGTAGGCTTTTGAGGAGGAATTTTTTATTTTGACATAGAACACAAGGTTCAAGCCTGTATGGTCCAGGTCCTGAACCTGTCTTTCTCTCAACAAGATCGTGATATCATCTTTTAAAGATAAAGAAAGCGCGCCGACAGGAAGGATACAGAGCAGCAAAAACAGGATACACCATCGTCTCATGTCTCAAATCTCCTAACTTATGAGCTAATAAGAATACACTAATCTCTTTGAAACGACAACCCTCCTGCCCCTGTGAGCATCCCCAAAACCGTGATGGCATGAATCACATTGTGTTATTGAGTGTTCCAATTGTGTGGTGGAGAAAACCGTGTGAAGGGCTGGACGGGCATGGCACATCTCCCAAGGGGAGATGTGAGGGAAGCCCGGAACCGAGCTCATAAAAACCTTTTTTGTAGGGACCGTTTCCCAAACGGTCCGTTCGGGGAACGGACCCTACAAATAGAGGAGGAGGGTTTGAATTTTTCGAGATGCTCGTATATCATCCCTTTAACATGAATCCCCCAAAAAGGAGAGTCTTATGAGAAAAAACGCCGTTTTTCTTTCCCTCTGTGTATTGGTTTTTTTCCTGTGCTGTGTTTTATACGAGTGCAGCCCGGAACAAAAGATCATCGAGAGGCAGGCGATCCAGATCGGAGAGAGCGATATCCAAGAAAAAAATGTTGTCCTCTACAAAACGGGTGAGTTTCGGGGCCATGAGAGAACTTATCTCACAACGGATCTCTCAGGAATCGAAAAGCCAGTATCTCCCGATGAATTCACACAATATTTCCACACTCCTCCTGTCCGCCAGTACAGAACCAGCACATGTTGGTGCTTCGCCACTACATCCTTTTTTGAATCCGAACTGAAGAGGCTGGGGAGAGGAGAATTCAAGCTCTCTGAACTGTATACGGTGTACTGGGAATTCCTCGAAAAAGCCAGGGGTTTTATTCAGAGAAAGGGAGACCAACTCTTCACGGCAGGATCTGAACACAATGCTGTGATCGCCCGGATGAAAGAATATGGCGCGGTTCCAGCCTCGGCCTACACCGGATTACTCCCAGGGCAGACGGAACACGATCACAGCCAGCTCTATAAGGAGATCGAGAAATACTTGATGTTCTGTAAAGAACACGGCTATTGGGATGAGGATCAGGCCGTCTCTTACGTGAAGAGTATACTGAACAAGTATTTAGGGGCTCCGCCGGAAACGATCCAGGTCAACGGACAAACCATGACGCCCAAAGAATACTTGGACGAAATTCTTCAGATTCCTCTTGATGATTATGTGTCGTTGATCAGCTTCAAATACATTCCATTCTACACAATGGGAGAGTTTAAAGTCCCGGACAACTGGTGGCACAGCAAGGACTACTACAATGTGCCGCTCGAGGAGTTTTATGAGGCTATCGTCAGCGCTCTCAAGAACGGATACACAGTGGACTTTGGTGGGGACATCTCAGAACCCGGGATCAGTGGAGACGACGACATCGCCATCATCCCGACCTTTGATATCCATCCGCAACTCGTCGACCAGGACAGCCGGGAGTTCCGGTTTAACAAAAAAACATCCACGGACGACCATGCCATCCATGCTGTCGGTATCAAAGAAACAGGAGGCCACACCTGGTTCTTGATCAAAGATTCGGGAGCGAATGCTCAGAGAGGACAGTTTCCGGGCTATTACATGTACAGGGATGACTACGTCAAACTCAAGATGCTCACCATAACAGTCCACAACGATGCGGTGACTGACCTCCTCGCCAAGTTTCCTCGCTGGGGAAACTGAGAGTGTTTTAGATATCATACGATCTGATCAATCGGAATAACATCAACACAGATTTGGAAATACTAACGTTGAATAGATGTCTCTGGCAATCCTGCTGCGGGAAGCTATATAATAGAGGCCGATGACACTTAAATTGGATTTTCGAGACAAGGCGCTCTTCATCGAGAACTTCGGGGAAGACGTTTACATCGTCGGCGGCTATGTGCGTAACTCGATCCTGGGATGTGCCAAAGATGAGGGGATCGATATTCTGATCACTCATTTTACTGTCGACGAGATCATTGATCGTCTTAAGGAGTACGGTAAAATCGACCAGGTCGGCAAAAGCTTCGGGGTCATCAAGTTCAACACCGAGGGAAAAACCTATGATATCGCCCTTCCCCGTAAGGATATTCCGCGTGAGGCTGAAGTTCGGGGGCACAAGGATTTTATCATCGCTTCCGACCCCGACCTTCCCCTCGAAGAGGACCTGAAGCGCCGCGACTTCCGTTGCAACAGCATAGCTGTTCGGTTGAGCGATGGAAAGATCTATGACCCCATGGAGGGACGCAAAGACATCGAACAACGAGTCATTCGCCTGACAAACCGCCAGGCCTTTCCAGAAGACCCCCTACGCGTCCTGCGAGCCGCGCGTTTTGCTTCTGTATTGGGCTTTTCTATCGACCCCGAAATCTATGACATTTCCAAAACGATCGACCTGGCGGGTTTGAGCGTGGAACGCGTGAATGAAGAGTTCTTTCGGATACTCCTCGAATCACCAAAACCATCGGTGGGTCTCGAGGAGATGTTCATGCTCGATGCCTTGCACCAGCTCTTTCCGGAGCTCTACAGGCTGACTTTATCCATCCAGGATTCTGTATTTCATCCGGAAAAAGACCGCTACGGCCATCATACGGTCTGGCAACACACCAAGATCACTGTGGATCAAGCCAAGCGCCTGGCCGAGAACAGAGATTTTCGATCCCAGAGAAAACTTGTCCTCCTGCTAGCAGCTCTCTATCACGATATCGGCAAGGCCTCAACTGCACAATGGGAATTTAAACGGGGCCGGATGGTCATTATCAACTACGGACATGACATTGCCAGCGAAAAAATGACGGAACAGATCTTTGACCGCTTCAAGATCTATTCCTGGAACGGTTATGAACTGCGAAAAACTGTGCTTTCTCTCATTAGATGCCATCATCGCGCTTCCGAGCTCTGGCAGAACAGAGATGTCCTCACGAAAAAAGCGTTCAACAGATTGGCCGCTGATGTTTACGGTGAGATCGAGCTGGTCGTGTATCTTGACGCAGCAGACCGAGCCGGCAGAAGCGAGACACCTGTCGAGGGTCTCGATGAGGAAGCCCGGTGGTTACTTGATAAATTCGAAGAGCTGAAAGTCTCAAAAGAATCCATCAAACCTCTCATTTTAGGCCGGGACCTGATCGAGATGGGAGTCTCCCCAGGACCCGGAATGGGGAAGATCCTGGACAAACTGTACCAGAAACAGCTTGACAACGATTTCGAGACCAAAGAAGAAGGGCTTAAAATAGCGGAAGGATTACTTAAACAAAAAATGCGTCGCTGACAATAATCCCTTTAGGATAATTCATAAAAAAACCCAAAATGAAACGGATAAGAGTTTTGTTGTGTTGTAAGACATGAGATAGCCTGAACAATTCAGGAGAAACATGGATTATTCAGTTAAATCTGGAACAAGCTCGTCCGACTAAATAAGAGAGTGAACAGGTCCGAATGGAACAACGAAATAAGCCTGTTGACTCAATAGAGTAGAAATGCTATAAATACCCCTTTTTAGGAAAAAATTGAAAAAATCAAAGATTTGGTTGTATTTTTTATGTGTCCTCGCTCTACTGGTTTTTGCCTGGAGTTGCTCATCCAAACAACAACCGGTGCAGCAGATCCCTGAGATCGAGACTCAAGAAACAGTCACCGAGGAACCACCACCCGAAGAAGTCCAAGCAGAGGAGCCGCCTCAGGCCGTAATGGAAGAGACAATAGAAGAAATCCAAGAAACCACCCAAGAGAAGCAAGAAGAACCAGAGAGAAAACGAACAGCAGCGGAAATTCTGGAAGACGCTCTTTCCGCTTACCAGGATGCACAGATCGCCTGGAGCAAGACAGATATAGACACAGCGCTAGCAGCTCTGGATGACACATACAGCCTATTGCTCCAACTGGAACTCCCCCTAGAATCCTCCCTAAACCAAGAAAAAAACGACTTGAGGCTTCTGATCGCGCAAAGGATCCAGGAGATCTATGCCTCTCATCTCATCGCCGTCGGCGAGAATCACCGGTCCATCCCTCTAGTTGAGAACCAAGATGTTCTGGCCGAGATCAAGAGCTTCCAGACAGTCGAAAGAAAGTATTTCGAGGATGCTTACAGGCGAAGTGGGAGCTACAGAGAGATGATCCTTAAGGAGCTGGGAAGAGAAGCCATGCCTGAAGAATTATCCTGGGTGCCCATCTTCGAAAGCGGATTCAAGGTCAATGCTTATTCTAGAGCACGGGCTCTGGGTCTCTGGCAGTTCATCTCATCCACAGGATACCGATTCGGGTTGAAACGGACACGTTGGGTGGATGAGCGGATGGACCCAAAAAAGTCCACGCGGGCGGCTATCCAGTATTTGAAGGAGCTCCACGCCTTATTCGGGGATTGGACAACGGCCCTGGCAGCGTACAACTGCGGTGAGTTCAGGGTGCAGAGGCTCATCCGGAATCAGCGGATCAATTATCTCGATAACTTCTGGGACCTGTACAAACTGTTGCCGAGGGAGACGGCACGTTTTGTCCCCCGGTTCATCGCCACAATTCTCATCATCAATAACCCAGAAAAGTACGGCATGACTCTTCCCACACCCGATCCTCCGATCGAGTACGAGACCGTTGAAATATTCCGCCCCGTTAAACTCTCCACTCTTTCCAAAAACATGGGATTTAGCGCGGATACGCTGGAAAAACTCAATCCAGAACTGCGCCATAAATCCACACCCGAGGGAGATTTCTCCCTTAAAATTCCCCTAGGGTATGGAGAGAGAACTCTGGCTGCCGTCGAGTCAACAGCCCGATGGATCCCTCCGGAAGCCACCTATTCCATCCACTATGTCAGGAAAGGTGAGACGGTCGGGGGAATCGCCCGCCGGTACAGGACATCCACCTCCGCCATCGCCCGTCTCAACAGGCTTAACAGGCGCTACACCATCTACCCCAGACAGAGGCTCAAAGTTCCCGGCCGTTACGGAAGCAGTTCATCCTCTGCCAAACCTCGAGAGCTCGTTCGCGAGGGAGAAAAGCTCGTCTATATTATCAAAAGAGGAGATTCCCTTTATCAGATCGCCAGTTCTTTCAACACATCGGTCGCAGAAATAAAAAGGAGAAACAACCTCACGAGCAACACACTCCATGTGGGACAGAAACTCACAATACAGACCGGCAATCTCTCCGGAGCCAAACAATACACGGTTAGATCTGGGGACACACCCTATGAGATCGCCAATAAATTCGGGATGAACCTGAACGTCCTTCTCACGCTCAATGGGCTCAACTCAAGATCCAAGATCTATCCCGGGCAAAAGCTCTGGGTCAACTCGAACAACAACCTTCCTTAGCGGACGATGAATGTTCGGCGTCCTGCCAATTTTCCGTTGACCAAGATCACGACCATCCAGCGGCCCTCGAAGCTCTCCTCTTGCTGCGTATCGAGCCTGTCATAGGCAGTCACAGCCTCCAAATACGCCTCGCTCTCGTTCACAGGAACATCGACCGTCTCTTTGAAAAGCGTCCCGTCAGGGGCATACCACTTCCATTTGAGAGTCATGGCTTGCCCCACATTTTTAAGCGCCACAAAGCAGAGCACTACCGGGTCATCCATAACAAAATCCGTCGTAATATCTGCAGGAGCCAAGAGCTCACCGTCTGGGATCACTCTTTTGCAGAGCACAAGAGTTTCTACGAGCTGCTCGGGCTCGGGAAGCGGTTCGATCTTAAAAGAGATACACCCTACCCCGGCTAAAAAGCTTGCAACACAAAAAATGACTGCCGCTTTTTTTATCATCTCGGTATCAATTCCACGGAAAACTGTTTGGACAAGCTTCGCCACACAAACCGCAATTGCACACGGCCGGCCTCTCTTACCAAAAACAGGTCGATATTGTTGAGTTTATTCAGGATAAAATCATAGTTGATCAGAGTGTGAAATTTCCACTTTCTGATGACCTCAAAAGAGATATCGGCAAAGGATTGAGTCCACTGTCTGTTTTTTGGATCATAGGAGACCGAGATCCAACTGTTCAGTTTATCGGACGGGTTCGCCCGAAAGAGAGCGCTTAAATCCTGGCTTGTCGTCCCCTCGACGAGCCAATCTCTCGATCTGCGCCGCGATTGGACATTATACAATCCTTCCAAGAAAAATCCTCTGGCCACCTCAAAAGTCGCATACCCGATAAATCCGCCGGAAGTAAAATTTCGGTCTTCCTTCTCGAGAAATTGTTCCACAGCCACACTCATATTCAGAGAAAAACTTGGCGCAACATACATGGGCTGAGTGGACAGACTGAAGATTGTGTTGTTGCTGTACGCATTCTGGTGTTCGGTGCCCGCTTTCACATCGCTATAGATGAATATATTCGTGAGACTCGCCACAAGGATCCCGCCATAGAAAGAGAAGGGATTGACCCCTACCCGGAGTTGGGGCTGGGAAAGGAGCTGACTCCCAAAGAGGTCATGGTTGAGATAATAATCAGTAGACAGATTAAAGACCCGGGAATCATAGGAGAGGCTCACTCCACCTGTGAGGATCTCAGAAAAATCATCGCTCCCCACGATCTTGATCTTGGAATATGTCGAGTTGAGCAGAAAAGTGAAATGATCGAGGAAGGTGTTCCCATAGGCAAGACTCCCCAGGACCTGATCCTGGACCTCATACCTCCCTGCAAGAGAGAGATCTCCCAAATGTCCTCCATTTATAATGGAGGTAAAGCCTAACCATGTTTCTCCTTTGAAATTGATCGGTTTGTTGTAGGAGACATCAAAGTTTGTGGTGACCTTTTCGTTCCATCTCCTGTTCAGCACAAAGCTGGCATTCCAGAGATTGCTGGAATTGTAGTTGCCGGTAAAACTGGCGTTTGTGTTCTTGTCGAAAACAACCGAAGTGGAATTCAGGATATCGATCTGCCTGTCAGGCCCCACATAATCCTTGAGCACTGAGCGCTCTTCATAATTCAACTGCGTCAGACTGTTGACTCTATCCGGCGTCCTGAAAAGATAGCTGCCCCGGGCGATGATCCCCTGGGATTTTGTAAACCAGATCTTATCCAGGGAGAAGCCACTGCCCCTCTGTTTCAATCCCGAAGAAAGCTTGAATTTTTTGAAGCCGACCGATTCCAGCCCCTCAAGATGGAGGACGACTCTTTCTCCCAGAACCTCATAGACCTCTGTTATCTGAGCCACCTCGCAGGTGAAATAAAACAGCGAAGACTGAATCTTGGACAGAGTGAGGGTCTCGAGAACATCAGAGGGGAGGGCGGTTTCTTCTTCTAGCCCAAATCGTATCACTCCAACTTCATCCGAGTATCTGATGAGTGTTCCGCTGTTCTCCTCAGGATCGAAAAAAAATTCGTCCCCCTCGAACCTCTCCCCCTCCTTTATCAAGACGACAGAGCCGTAAGCATAAAAGATCCGGGATCCGATATCGGCCTTCAGATGGTCGCAGGTCACATCATAGGAAAGGATGTGGAAAAAAACGCCCTCTCCATATATCTGGTTGTGATCATAACTGTAGGCAAGATAGGACCCTTTGAATTCGATCAGAATCTTATCTTCGGAGATGAGAAAGGATACTCCACTCAGGAGCATCGCCATCACACATAGTATTTTTCTCAAGGATCTCAATTTTAAAATTTAAGCTGATAAATCCTCCGGTTCCCGTCCACATTCCACAAAAAGGCGCCGTCAAAAGTCAGCCCACGGGGAGACTGGCCGGGCGAAAGATAGGCCCTCAGAACATCACCCTCTACAGTTATTTGGAAGATCGTGAGAGTGGTCATATCAGACACCCAGAGATAGACACCGTCAAAGGCCATCCCATCCACCCGAGTTCCCGGACTGGAGAAGGAAGACAATATCTCTGCCGTGTCGGGATCGACCCGCATGATCTTGTTCGAAAGGGCATCGGCGATCCATAAGGCTCCGTCGCCGTATTCAATGGCTGTGAAAGAACCCCTCTGGAGGTTGAGCCTCTTCTGGATGTCACCTGTCAAGAGGTTGATCTTGTAGACCTCGACCACTGCCTCACTGCACACCCAGAGGTCATGTCCATCATAGGCGATGCCAGATGTCACCTGAAGGACGGATGTCAACGACCGCACTTGAGAGCCATTCAACCTGTTGAGACTGTAAAGGGTTTCGTTGTAGCCATCCACATTCCAAATGGTACTGCCGTCCCAGGCAAGTCCGAGGGGGATCAATGCCGGCGTGGGGATCGTGTTGATCACTTCAAAGACAACTTCACCGGCTTCAGGATCAAAGGGATTATCGAAGATACGATCCTGGCACGAAGAAAACACCAGTATGCTAAAAGTGATAGCTAACAGTAAAGGCCAGACTTTTATTTTTTCCACTTTCAAACTTTAGCCTCAGGTTTTTTCCCTTGTCGTCTTTATTCTTTATAATAAAATAGATGTCGATCAGGTTGATCACCCAGACACCGGCTGCTACTAACAGATACTGATTCCTCTTCTTATCATAATCCTCTGTCATCTGTCTGTGGTGGACCGCGCCAGCCACATTGTCCGCATCCCTGTACCGGGTATAGGCATTGTTCCCCTTGTGATTGTAGGAAAAGACTTGGTAAAGCGCGAAGATCTCTGCAGACAGGAACACAACACCTTCGATATACCGCTTCTCTGCCAGCTGCCCCCATCCGGGAAACAGCAAGGATTTATGAAGAGACGTGAACTTTTTCTCTGAGGAAGATTCTTCCGGCGCCACTTTCTGACCGAAGCATGGAAGAAAAGACAAAACAAGGAAAAAAAACGCTAGGACGGTGATTAACCCTCTCTTCATCCGCTCCTGCCCAGTATAGAATGAACTCGTTTTTTTTTCAAACTCTTCAGTTATCGAGAAAGCATCCCCAAAACCGTGATGGCAGGAATCACATTAGCTTTTCGTTTTAGCCTGGATAGTTCAGATTATTTCTTGGCTGATGAGGACTTGGCCTTCTCTTTCAGGCTCTCTTTTTTCTTTTCTTTTTTCTTGAATTCTGTGCCTACGAGCTCTAGGATCGCCATTTCCGCCCCGTCTCCGGCACGGGGGCCCAGCTTGATGATCCTCGTGTATCCGCCCGGCCTCTCCGAGAAACGGGGGCCGATATCCTCAAAGAGTTTTTTAACCGCATTCTTCTTGTAGATGTACTGCAGGGCCCGCCGCCGTGTGTGTAGAGTGTTTGTTTTGGCAAGAGTGATCATCTTCTCCGCGATCGGCCGTGTCGCTTTTGCTTTAGCAAGCGTTGTCCTGATCCGCTCCTTCTCGACAAAAGAGGTCACAAGACTTCTGAGCAAAGCCTTTCTCTGCGAGGAGTTTCTTCCTAGTTTTGTTCCACTGACCTGATGCCTCATTCCAAGACTCCTTCTCCTCTCTCCTCTTCAGGCTTTGAAGCTCCTTCGATCTTCTCGACCAATTTTGGATGAAGCTCCAAGTTCAAACCCAAGCCCAATTCTTGAAGGGTTTCCTTGATCTCAGAAAGCGACTTCCGGCCGAAGTTCTTTGTCTTCAACAGCTCATCCTCTGTTTTCTGTACGAGTTTATAAATCTTCTCGATGCCTGCCGAACGGAGGCAGTTGTTTGATCGCACTGAAAGCTCCAGATGGTCGATCGACTTAGACAGGATATCTATCTGAGAGAAATACGGGATCTCTTTCTTTGCAGGGGCTGCCTCCAGCTCTGCTGGCTCATCCACGATATTCAAGAAAATGACCAAATGGTTTCTCAAGATCTTCGCGGCTCGGGCGAGGGCATCTTGAGGAGTTTTGGCCCCGGTTGTCCAGATCTCTAGAGTGAGTTTCTCATAGTCGATCCTTTTGCCCACCCGAGCGGGGACGACCCGATAATTCACCTTAAGGATCGGGGAGTGAGAGGAATCCAGTGGGATAAAATCAACACTCAATTCGTCGTTATAGTTCAAATCGGCAGGAATATACCCTCTGTTGTTCTCCACAATCATCTCGATATCCAAGTTTCCATCCTTATCCAAGGACGCGATATGGATGTCGGTGTTGAGGATCTCTATATCAGAATCATGTTCGATATCCGAAGCATTAATCTCAGCTGGCCCCTTTTTCTTCAGGATCATCGTTTTTGGTTCTTGGCCCGCCAGCTTCAAGGGGATGCTTTTAAGATTCAAATTGATATCTGTCACATCTTCAACGACACCCGGAAGTGTCGAAAATTCATGAAGAACAGTCTGGATGCGGACGTTTGTGATGGCCGCACCCGAGACGGAAGACAGAAGAATCCTCCGCAACGAATTCCCGATCGTGACGCCAAAACCTCTTTCAAAAGGCTGCGCTGTAAACTTACCGTATTTTTCTGTTAAGGTTTCATAATCACATTCCAAATACCTCGGTCTCTGAAAACCTGTTTCTATCATTTGTCCTCCTAACCTGGTTCCATTTCCCTGACTCAGCCATAAAGACTAAAGACATTTACGGTCTCGAGCCCTCGGGAGTCTCTGGGATTCCTATCTGGAGTAAAGCTCCACAACAAGGTGCTCTTCAACGGGAATCGACACATCCTCGCGAGTGGGAAACGAGAGAACCGTTGCCGCCATGTTATCCCTATCCACTTCCACCCAGCCCGGAACTGTTTTGTTTTTATTGAACTCGACGATCGCTTTGTATTCTTCGTGACCGGCCGATCTTTCCCTGAAAGCCACGACATCCCCTTTGGTCACCAACATGGAAGGCGCTGTGACCTTTCTTCCGTTGACGCTGAAATGACCATGGGTGATCATCTGCCGCGCATGGAAGCGGGAGTGGGAAAATCCGATGAGATAAACCACATTATCCAGTCTTCTCTCCAGCATGGACAAAAGGGTTTCTCCAGTAATCCCTCTTTTTCGTTCCGCTCTCTGGAAGAACAACTTGAATTGTTTTTCAGACATGGCATAGTATCTTTTCAATTTTTGCTTTTCCCTCAGCTGGATGCCATAGCCGAGGATCCTTCGCCTCATCCTCCCGTGTTCACCTGGCGGATAAGGTCTACGTTCGACCGGGCATTTATCTGTCAAACACTTGCTACCTTTGAGGAACAGTTTTGTTCTCTCTACCCGGCAATAACGACATATCGATTTTCTCTCCATTGACATCATTCACTCCTTAGGGGAACATCCCTCAAACTCTCCGCCGTTTCCTCATACGACAACCGTTGTGAGGTATGGGTGTTACGTCTCTGATGGACTTTATCTCTAATCCTCCTGCCTTGAGAGCCCTTATCGCGGATTCTCTCCCGGCTCCAGGACCTTTCACCTTGACATCCACATATCTCACACCAAATTCTTTGGCGTTGGTCGCGACCTCTTTGGCCGCCAATTGGGCCGCAAAAGGCGTCCCTTTCCGAGCTCCTTTGAAGCCTGCGGTACCGGAACTCTTCCAGCAGAGCGTGTTCCCCTGCTGGTCTGTTATGGTGATGATTGTATTGTTAAACGTCGATTGGACGTAAGCGACACCAAATCCGATATCCTTTTTGATCTTTTTTTTCTTTGCTTTTCTCTTCGGTTTAGCCATTAGACGCTCCCGCTATTTTTTCTTGATGGTTCGCCCGGTCGGGCCCTTTCTTGTCCGTGCATTCGTTTTTGTCCTCTGTCCACGCACAGGAAGCCTTCTCTTGTGGCGCATGCCTCTGTAAGAGCTGATATCCATCAACCGCTTTATATCCATGCTGACCTCTTTGCGGAGGTCTCCTTCAATCTTCTCTTGTTTTTCGATGATCTGGCGGATCTTATTAATCTCCTCTTCGCTCAAGTCTTTGACTTTTTTATCCATATCGATCTTTACCGCTTCGAGAATTTTGATCGATTTCGAGCGGCCTATGCCATAGATATAGGTCAAACCAATTTCGATCCTTTTTTCTGGGGGAAGGGTGATTCCAGCGATTCTAGCCATTTTTACCTCATCTATCCTTGTTTTTGTTTATGCTTCGGGTTTGTGCATATGACCCGGAGTGTCCCTTTTCTCTTAATGATCCGACAATTTCGGCACATCTTTTTAACTGAGGCCCTAACTTTCATTGTCCTGTCCTTTATTTGAATCGATAAGTGATTCTCCCTTTGGTCAAATCATACGGTGTTAGCTCCACCAAAACTTTGTCCCCAGGAAGAATCCGAATAAAGTGTTTGCGCATTCTTCCTGAAATATGGGCCAAGATCTTGTGTTTATTGGATAACTCCACACGAAACATGGCATTCGGAAGCGTTTCGAGCACTGTGCCTTCGGCTTCGATCACATCGTTCTTAGACATGCCGAGACTCCTTTATATATTCGTGGTTATTTTCATCCTCTGGAAGGCTTAAGATCTCAACTCCATTTTGAGTGAGCGCAACAGTGTGTTCATAATGTGCTGAAAGGCTCCTATCCTTGGTAACGGCCGTCCAGTTGTCCGAAAGGATCTCCACTTCCCAGTTGCCGATGGCGATCATGGGCTCTATGGCTAAAACCATTCCTGGTCTCAGTTTTGGTCCCCGGCCTGGCGATCCGAAATTCGGAATTTGGGGCTCCTCATGCAGCGAGAACCCGATCCCATGACCGACAAACGAGCGGATTACTGAAAATCCTTGAGACTCTACATGGCTCTGGATGGCGTATGAGACATCCGAAAGCCTGTTTCCCTCCTTGACCTTCGCCACGCCCTTGGTGAAGGATTCTCTTGCCGTAGCAATGAGTTTCTCTGCCCGGGGAGTGATCTCTCCGACAGGGTAAGTCACAGCCGCATCTCCATAAAAGCCATCATAGACGACGCCAAAATCAAGGCTGATGATATCCCCGGAACGGAGAGTCCGGGAGGAAGGAATACCATGAACGATCTCCTCATTGATCGATGTACACAGAGAGGCGGGATATCCGCGATACCCTTTGAAGGCTGGCACTGCGTCCATTTCTCGGGTTCTCCTCTCCGCATATTCATCCAGATCTTTTGTCTGAATTCCTGGCTTGATCATCAGACCCAGTTCCGAAAGAATTTTTGCCACGATCTGATTACTCCGCCTCATGGATCGAATCTCTTCCTCACTTTTGTAGATGATCACTGTTCGACTCTATTCTCCACTTTCCCGATCGCCTTATCGAGAACTTCACACACCCTGGCAAAAATTTCTTCTATGGTTCCCTCTCCGTTGATCTGAAAATAATTTGTTTTTGTCTCGTAATAATCAACAAGAGGTTCTGTTTGCTCATGATAAACCTTCAGCCGTTCCTGGATCACCTCAGGCTTGTCATCATCCCTTCGGATGATCTTCCCAGAACAGACATTGCAGATATTCTCTGCTTCTGGTGTATGGCCCAGCAAGTTGTATATCGTGCCACAGCTTGAACAGATCCTTCGTGTGCTCAGCCTGTCGATAACGACCTGGTCGGGCAAATAAATCTCGATCACCACTTCTTGGTGATTTTTGTCTATGTTTTCCAGCTTCCGGGCTTGATTTATGGTTCGGGGGAATCCATCCAGGATATATCCCTCTGCACAGTCGGGTTTTGTGATCCTCTCTTCGACCATCTTCACCACCAGGTCATCCGCGACAAGGTCACCCCGTTCCATGATCGCCTTGGCTTCCTTGCCCAGTGGAGTCCGCAGCGCTACGGCTTCACGCAACAGGTCACCCGTAGAGATCCTCGGGAAGCCGTACTTCTTGGTCACGAGATCTCCCTGAGTTCCCTTCCCGCTGCCGGGAGCGCCGAGCAAAATGATCTTCATCCCCTCCGCCCTCTTATTCTCCCTCGACGCATAAAACCATCATAATGACGCATGACCAGCTGTGCTTCTACCTGCTGGAGCGTATCCATGGCCACACCCACAACAATAAGTATGGATGTGCCGCCAAAATAAAAATCGATGCCGGCTCCCTGTGTGAACCACTGAGGCAGGTTTTGGTCCAGAAAACTCCCGATGAGGGGAAGGTTCTGCACACGAATTCCGGTCATCATAAACTCGGGCATAGTGGCCACAGCCGCAAGGTAGAGCGCTCCAACCAGGGTCAGCCGTGAGAGGACACTATCGATATAATCAGACGTATTCTTCCCGGGTCTTATTCCTGGAATGAACCCGCCATACTTTCTCAAGTTATCCGCCACATCCGACGGATTAAAAATAATGGAAACATAAAAATAAGTGAAAAATATGATGGCTGTAATGTAGAGAAGTACATATAGAGGCATCCCCATCCCAAACTGTTGAGCGATGTTCTGGATGACGGGAACCTTGATCATTTGAGCCATCGTTGAGGGGATCGTGATAACGGAAGCGGCGAAGATAATGGGAATAACACCTCCGGTGTTCACTCGCAGAGGAAGATGCGTGCTCTGACCTCCGTAGATTTTTCTGCCGACAACCCTCTTGGCATAAGAGACGGGTATCCGTCTCTGGCCTCTTTCCACAAAAACGATGACGGCACAGACAGCGATCATTACGGCGATAATAAATATCAACTTCAACGGCCCCATGTCCCCGGTCCGAATTTGCGAGACAACGCTCTGCATGGCCCGGGGAAAATCAACCACAATACCGGCAAATATGATGAGAGAGATCCCGTTTCCGATACCCCGTTCTGAGATCTGCTCTCCCAGCCACATGATAAAGACGGTTCCTGTTGTCAAGGTGAGAACAGTGAGAAGCTTAAATCCAATGCCGGGATTGGGAACGATAACTGCTCCTCCTGGACTGCGTAAAGATTCCAAAAGCATGGCAATGGCAGAAGATTGAATGATACAGATAATAAGAGTTCCATAGCGGGTGTACTGAGTGATCTTCTTCCTTCCAAGTTCTCCTTCTTTCGACAATCTTTCCAAATATGGCCAAACAACCTGGAGCAGTTGGAGGATGATGGATGAACTGATGTAGGGCATAATGCCCAGCGCGAATATCGTCATTCGCGACATGTTCCTTCCTGAGAAAAGATCGATAAAACCGAATATGGTTCCCTTTTGCGCTTCCCAAAATTCCGCTAAAGCGGCAGCGCTGATCCCAGGGTTGGGGATCTGCGCACCGATCCTGTAGACAGCTAAAATGAAAAAAGTGAAGAGGACTCTCCTTCTCAGGTCAGGAATACTGAAGATGTTTTTTATACTATCGAGCATCGTTAACTTCCAATCAGGACTGCCTTTCCGCCCGCATCCTCAATTTTTTTCTGTGCAGAAACAGAGAATTTATGTGCATGGATGGTCTTGGGTGAGGAGAGGTCTCCCTGTCCCAGAATTTTCACCCGCTCTGTTTCTTTCTTTATGATGCCGGCTTCGACCAAATCCTTGGGTTTGATCTTATCCTTTGTCACCTTTGCCAATCGCGCAAGATTGATCACGCTGTATTCTTTGCGAAAGATATTTGTAAATCCTCTCTTCGGGACTCTCCGGCTGAGGGGCATCTGACCGCCCTCAAATCCCCGTTTTCGAGAATATCCGGAGATGGATTTTTGGCCTTTGGTCCCTCGCCCAGCCGTTTTTCCTGTGCCTGAACCAGGACCTCGCCCTACTCTTTTCCGTGCTTTCCGAGAGTTCTTTGCAGGATGCAGATTGTTCAGATTCATTTTGTATCCAATTCCTCCACCTTCACTAAATGAGGGACCTTTCTGATCATTCCCCATATCTCCGGACAATCTTTGCGGATAACTTCCGAGTTGATCCTTCGCAGGCCTAATCCTTTGATGACCTCGCGCTGTTTCTGCGGATGGCCGATGAGACTCCTGACGAGCCGGATCTTGACCTGCTTCTCAACGGGTTTCACCACCTTTTTTTGCCCTTTTTTCGTTTTGGCTTTCTCTGGAGCCTGTGTTTCCTCTTTTACTGCCATATCATCTCCTCTTCTTTGTGTCTGATGGCAGAGATTTTCTTCGGATTTTTGAGACTTCTCAAAGCTTCCATAGTGGCGTTGGCCACACTGATGGGATTATTGCTGCGTAGGGATTTTGTCAGGATGTCTTTGATCCCTGCCAACTCCATGATAACCCGCACAGCCCCACCCGCGATAACTCCTGTACCTTTGGATGCAGGGCGAAGAACCACTGTCCCACCACCATGCACGCCTTTCACAAAATGGGGAATCGTCGTATCCTTGAAGGGGACTTCGATCATGTTCTTTTTGGCATTTTGGACAGCTTTTGCTATGGCAAGAGGCACTTCTCGCGCTTTGCCCATACCGGCCCCCACCATGCCATTCCCGTTTCCCACGGCAACAAGAGCCGAAAAGCTCAGGTTTTTCCCGCCCTTGACGACCTTAGTCGTTCGTCTGATAGAAATGACTTGGTCTTTAAGTTCTATTTCTTCTTCAATTTTCTCTTTGATCTGGTCTTTGGCCACTCATTGCCTCCTGTCTCAAACATCCGGGCTAGAAATCCAGCCCTCCTTTTCTCATGGCTTCGGCCAAGGCTTTCACTCGGCCATGAAAGGGATATATGCCTCTATCAAAGATGACTGTCTTGATCTTATTGCCCTTTGCCTTTTTTGCGACCATCTCACCGACCGTTTTCGCTGCATCCATGTTCTTGGTATTCTTGGTCTTTGCCCCGAATTCTTTTTCCTTCGTCGAAGCTGAAAAGAGCACCTTTCCGTTTTCATCATCGATCAATTGGACATAGATATGTTTGTTGCTCTTAAACACATAGGCTCTCGGCCGTTTCGTCGTCCCCGATATCTTTTTCCGGATCCTTTTTCTGATCCGTGATTTCGCATTTGCTTTTAAGGTCACATTGTCTTTATACACCGCTCACCACCGCTTTCCGTTCTTTCTTGATCAGCCTCTCTCCCACATAGCGGACGCCCTTCAACTTATACGGATCAGGTTTGCGAAAGCTCCGTATCCTGTGTGCTTCCTGACCGACCCGCTGTTTGTCGATCCCTTTGACCGTGATCAGGGTCGACTTTTCCAAGACGATCTCGATATCATCGGGAATTGTGTACAATATCGGCTTTGAATAACCCAGGTTGAGCTCCAGTTTGTCATTATCGAGCCGCGCACGATATCCCACCCCTACGATCTCCAGTTGTTTTGTGAATCCTGTGGAAACGCCCGTGGCTGAATTGAAGGCCAACGTCCGGCATAAACCATGATACGCAGGAAGTTTGCCGGAGTCATTTTCTCTAGTGATCACCAGATTTTTATCCGTGAGTTCCGCTTTGATTCCCGGGAGAAGCGGGGAAACCAGCTTCCCTTTGGGGCCCTCAAACATAATTTCATCTGTGAGGATGGTCACTTTAACTCCCTCTGGAACAACAATTGGTTCTTTTCCAACTCTGGACATTGCTCAATTTCCTCTCAAAAAAAATTTACCAGACCTGACACAAAACCTCCCCTCCAAGCCTAAGGTCTTCACATTTTTTTCCTGTCATCATACCATTGGAGGTCGATAAGATCACGATTCCCAGCCCATCGAGGGCCTTCGGGATCGAGTCCGATTTGCAGTAGATCCGGCATCCTGGTTTGCTCACACGGCTCAGTCCGGAAATAACGGATTCGCCATCTTCCGTGTATTTGAGTAGAATATTCAACACACCCTGGATATTCCCTTCCATAACTCTGAAGTTTTTGATATATCCCTCATCTTTGAGTATCTTTGCAATCTTGATCTTCATTCGGGACGAAGGGATCCGCACGTCTTTTTTCTTCGCCGTCGCCGCGTTCCTGATTCTTGTAAGCATGTCAGCAATAGGGTCAGTCATAGTCATAATTGAACCTCTCTTTGTCTTTTACCAGGAAGCCTTTATGATTCCTGGGATCTCTCCTTTAAGAGCCAACTCGCGAAAACAGAGACGACACATGTCGAACTTGCGAAAATATCCTTTGGAACGTCCGCAAATTCGGCACCGGTATTTTTTCCTTACAGAATACTTTGGTTCTTTTAAATACTTGGCCATACTTGACTTTCTAGACACTTTCGCCTTCCTTACAATGCCCCACTGAAGGGCATTCCTAATTTCTGAAGCAAAGCATAGGCTTCTTTGTCCTTTTTCGCCGAAGTAACGATGGTGATATTCATGCCGCGTGACTTTTCCACCTTTGTGTAGTCGATTTCGGGAAAAACGAGCTGGTCCTTCAAACCAAGAGTATAGTTTCCTCTCTTGTCAAACGCCCGGGAGGGAACTCCTCTAAAATCTCGCACACGGGGAAGGACGATGTTGACCAGGCGGTCATAGAACTCATACATCATTTTTCCCCTCAGGGTGACATAACAGGCAATGGCATGTCCTTGCCGCAGCTTGAATGAAGAGATGGATTTCTTCGCTCTCCCCACAGCCGGCCACTGTCCGGTGATAAGGCTTAACTCCTTCTTAGCTGTATCTAAAGCTTTGATGTTCTGGATGGCTTCTCCTACACCGATATTGATAACGATCTTTTCGAGTCTGGGAACAGCCATTTTATTGTTTATGGACAACTCTTTCTGGAGTTCTGGGATAATCTCTTTTTTATACTTTTCCTGGAGGCGACTCATTTTTTATTCCTTATCAATTCTTTTCCATGCTTATGTCGCATTTGGAACAAATCCTGATCTTGCTTCCGTCTTCGAGTCTCTTTGTCCTTACGCGCACACCTTGTGCACACTCGGAACAGTAGAGCATCACGTTGGACACATGGACAGGGGCTTCCTTTTCCATGATCCCACCTTGAATATTCTTGCTCTGATCACGTCGGATGAACTCTTTGGCAAACTTTATCTTCTCGACAATGACGGTTCGCTTTTCTGGATTCACTCTGAGGACTTTACCTGTTTTTCCCTTGTCTTTCCCTCTGAGGACAATAACTTCGTCATTCTTTTTGACTTTCATCTTATTCATCAGAGCACCTCCGGAGCGAGGGAGACGATTTTCATGAATTTTCTCTCACGCAATTCCCGTCCGACCGGGCCAAAAACACGGGTTCCGATGGGTTCTCCTTGGCGGTCTATGATCACGGCGGCATTGTCATCAAATCGGATGTGGGAACCGTCTTTACGTCGGATCTCCTTTCTTGTCCGAACGACAACAGCACGGATGACTTTTCCTTTAGGGATTTTACTCTCCGGTTCCGCTTCCTTCACAGATGCGGAAATGACATCTCCGACAGTTGCAGTCTTGCCAACTCCTCCGCCGAGGGGAGTTATGCACAAAATCTTTCGCGCTCCTGAATTGTCAGCGACTTTGAGCATAGTCTCTTGTCGAATCATTATTTTTTGTCCTCGTTTTCCTTCTCGACTTCAGAAGGAGACAGGCCAACGATCTCTTTCACGCGCCATCTCTTTCTCTTGCTGAGGGGTCGTGTCTCGATGATCTTGACCACATCGCCGATCTTGCATTTCTCGTACTCATCATGGACGAGAAACTTCTTGCGTCTTTTAATGATCTTCTTATACAGCGGATGTCTCACTTGACGTTCGACAAGAACTGTTACAGTCTTTTTCATCTTGTTCCCGGTAACAACACCAACTTTAGTTGTCTTTCTCCCTTGAATTGTATCCATTCTTTATTCCGTCCCTTTGTTTTTTTCTCTAAGTATAGTTTTGATGCGCGCAAGATCTTTTTTTATATTTTTGAGCTTCATCGCATTCTCGAGCTGTCCCAACGCATGCTGGAACTTCAGCTTAAAAAGCTGGTCTTTCAACTCTTCTTCCTTGTTGAGCAACTCGTCTTCAGTCAATTCTCTGAATTCTGTGGCTTTCATCGCAGTTCCCTATTATTCCTGGTTATAAACCTTGTCTTCACAGACAGCTTGTTGGCAGCCAGCCGCATGGCTTCCTTGGCTAAAGGCTCAGAGACACCTTCCAATTCATACAAGATCTTCCCTGGTTTGACCACATCGACCCAAAACTCCGGGTCGCCCTTGCCCTTTCCCATCCGGACTTCCGTTGGCTTCTTGGTGATGGGTTTCCAAGGGAAAACACGGATCCACAATTTCCCCTTTCTCTTGACGTGGCGGGTGATGGCGATCCGGCCTGCTTCAACCTGACGGGCAGTGATCCAACATGGTTCTAGGGCTTGGAGGCCGAACTCTCCGAATGCCAGGGTTACTCCACGGAGGGGCTTTCCCTTCATGCGGCCTCTTTGCTGTTTCCTGTGTTTTACCTTTTTTGGCATTAACATGGTTAAATCTCCTCAACCTCCGCAGTCTGCACCGTCACTTTCTCTTTCTCTTTGTCTGAGGTGTACACCCAGACCTTGATACCGATCTGTCCGTACGTCGTAAACGCTTCGGTAAAACCATAGTCAATGTCCGCTCTCAAAGTCTGAAGAGGCAGTTGCCCCCGAAGATACCATTCCGACCTTGCAATCTCTACACCTCCCAAACGGCCAGAACACATCACTTTGATCCCTTTGGCTCCCATCTTCATGGCCATCTCAACAGCACGTCGCATTGCGCGCCTGTAGGCAATCCTTTTCTCTAACTGAATGGCAATTCCCATTGCTACCAACAATGCATTTGTTTCCGGCTTGTCGACTTCACGGATATCGATATAGATTTCCTTCGATGCAATGCCCTGAAGAATTTTCTTGAGGCTCTCGATTTCCTTGCCTCCACGCCCGATCACAATACCGGGCCGCGCCGTATGGATGATGATCCTGATCTTGGGACCCACTCTCTCCACAGCCACTTCAGATATTCCAGCATGTTTATAGCGTTCCTTCACGATCTTTTTCAGATGGAGATCCTCGTGGATCAATCGACTGTAGTCCTTGCCTTTGGCAAACCAGCGAGAGCTCCATTGCTTGTTAAAGCCCAACCTAAATCCAAATGGATGTGTTTTCTGACCCACTGTTATCTCCCTTTTTTTTCTTCCAAATAGACATGGACGTGGCTCGTCCTTTTCAGAATCCTTGCGGCTCTTCCCATGGGAACAGCCTGCCATCTTTTCCATTGAGGCCCTTGATTGACGAATATTTCTGATATATAGAGGTTGTCCACGTCCACATCAGGCCCTGCTTGCTGTGCATTGGCAATGGCCGAACGGAGGACTTTTTCGACGATGGTACTGGCCTTCTTTTTCTTGGAAAAATGGAGGATCGTAAGAGCTTCCCCAACATACCTGTCCCGGACAAGGTCCGTAACGAGTCGGCATTTTTGTGGAGAAATCCTCACATATTTTGCGATGGCATGAGCGATAATATTTTCTTTGTCCATTTTTACTTCTTCATCCTGATTGTACGTGCTGTTCTTGAGGTGTGTCCTTTAAAAGTTCTTGAGGGAGAAAACTCTCCCAGTTTATGACCAACCATGTTCTCTGTAATAAACACAGGAATAAATTTTCTTCCGTTATGGACAGCGATAGTCAGTCCTACCATTTC
>JAGLRY010000235.1 GCA_023135995.1 Candidatus Aminicenantota bacterium
CGGAATGCCGGCTGTATGGGATCCAGCAGGTTTGCTGTGGTGATGAACATGACCTGGGAGAGGTCGTAAGGAACTCCCAGGTAGTGGTCACGGAAGGAGAAATTCTGTTCCGGGTCGAGGACTTCCAGCAGTGCAGAGGAAGGGTCTCCCCTAAAATCCGCGCCGATCTTGTCCACCTCATCCATCATGAACACCGGATTATTCGACCCACACCGCCTTAATCCCTGCACGATTCTTCCCGGCATGGCTCCGACATATGTTCTCCGGTGTCCTCTGATCTCCGCTTCATCCCTCACTCCTCCAAGAGAGATCCGGATGAATTTTCGGCCCAGCGCCCTTGAAATAGACCGGCCCAGCGATGTCTTCCCCACTCCAGGAGGACCGACAAAACACAAGATCGGGCCCTTTATCTTCTTTGAGAGCTTTCGCACACCCAAATACTCGAGGATCCTCTCTTTGACCTTATCCAGACCGTAATGATCCTCATCCAGTATTCCCTTGGCACTCTTGAGATCCAGGTTGTCTTTGGTCGTCTTGTTCCATGGCAGGGCAAACATCCAGTCCAGATAGTTCCGGACAACAGCCGTCTCTGCTGATTCCGGATGCATCTGGGAGAGACGACTGATCTGTTTTTCGAGTTCTTCTCGGACTTCCTGCGCGACCTTCAGCTTTTTCAACTTATCCTGAAATCCCCTGATCTCCTCCTGGATCTCGGTGTCCTCACCAAGTTCTTTCTGTATCGCTTTTATCTGTTGACGCAGAAAATACTGTTTCTGGAGCTTATCCATTTCGCCCTTGGCTTCACTGCTGATCTTCGATTGAACATCCAACAACTCGAGTTCCATGGTCAAAAATTCATAGACTTTTTTCAAACGGAGAAATGGATCTTGTATCTCCAATAGCTCCTGAGCCTCATGGACCTTTAAATCCAGGTTCGCTGCCGTAAGGTCGGCCAGTCTTCCTGGCTCATCCACGTTTGCTGCCAGAATCATCACTTCAGCGGCAATATTTTTTCCGAGCGCAGAGGCCTTATCCAGGCCCTCTCTGACATTTCTGACTAGAGCTTCGCTCTGGATCGAATTCTCGATATCCTCCGGTTCATGGAGCACTTTAATACGCGCAGAAAAATATTCCTTCTCCTCATCAAGAGTCTGTAATTTGGCCCGCACAATCCCCTGTGCGAGAATTCTCACCCTCCCGTCGGGAAGTTTGAGCATCCGCATAACAAGAGCCACTGTCCCGATCTCGAAGGCATCTTCCCTCTTTGGATCCTCGATCTCCACATCCTTCTGAGTGAGAAGGAGAATCATTCTGTGCGAAGACAGAGCATGATCGATAGCCTCCTTTGATTTCTCTCTTCCTACGAACAGCGGGACGACCATATATGGAAAGACAACAATATCCCGCAGCATAAGGACCGGCATTTCCTTAGGGATTTTGAGTTTCTGACCATCATCTTCGACGACATTTTCGAATTCATTTTCTAAGTCATCTTCTTTATTCGCCATCTTTCTCCTCCGTTTTTTCTTCAGGTTTTCGAATTTTCAAGACAACTTTCCTATCTTGCTTCCTCCTCACCTTTTTGAACTGAATAGTCGAAACACCGTTTTCGAACAATGCTCTCGTTTTTTCCGGATGGACGACATTGGGCAGTTCCACCTCTACGGTGATATCGGTCTCGTTCTCTGCAACGTCCACACAAGGCACCCAACTCTCATCCAGTCCGAGAAGATCCTTTTTCTTGAGAAACACTTCTCCTGCGATCTTGTTGATCTCGGCCTCGATCTTGACGATACGAGATACAGGTTTTATCTTTTTCGACATCTTTGAACTACC
>JAGLRY010000236.1 GCA_023135995.1 Candidatus Aminicenantota bacterium
AAATTGAGGATCCCACTTCTTTCTGAATTATTCATAAAAGCTGCTGCCAAATTTATATTCTAAAAACTTTCACTATTTTATTGTCAGCATCTTTTACCTTTCAAGCGAGCTGATCATACTGCATCTGCTTCGTTATGTCGGGTCTCGCGGTAGTAAACTACAGCTTCACCCTCCATGCCTTGCGCCGACCCAACCTAACCACTAAATTAACCTCAACTCGTGAATAATCCAGGCTAAAAAATATTCTGAAATCGGAGATCTATAAGTATAAAAAGTCTACTTCTCTTTTAGCAACGTCTCCAATTCCTTCTTAAACTCCAACACATCCTTAAAATCCCGGTACACCGATGCGAACCTGACGTAGGCGACCTTATCCAGCGCCCTCAATTTATCCATGACAAATTGACCGATCTCGTCTGCATTGATCTCTTTCTCTGGTCTCTCCTGAAGGCTTGTCTCGATCTCCTCCACGATCTCTTCCAATTTGGCGATAGGAATAGGCCTTTTCTCACATGCTCTCAGCAGCCCGGCCATAATTTTCTCGCTCTCGAATCGCTGCCGCCTTCCATCCTTTTTGACGATCATATAGGGTATTTCATCGATCTTTTCGTATGTCGTGAATCTTTTCTCACAGGAAAGACATTCCCGGCGTCGGCGGATAGTCATGCCGTTTTTACTTTCCCGCGAGTCTATGACTTTGCTCTCTTCGTGATCACAGTATGGGCATCTCATCGTTTTGAATCCTCTCCCAATTTCTTTATCTGAAGCAGTGAAATCCCTTCTTTCCATAATATAGCATAACCAATTAAACAAGTCACCACAAGCTGGACCGCATGCACGGCGATCGTGATACTCACCGCAAGGTTGGACTCAACATTCAGGAAAGACGTCATTCCCAGCTTGCTAAAATAATGGAATCCTCCGACCATGCCCGGAGTGGGGATGGAAGCCCCAACACCCGTCAGGAAAACATAGGGAAAGGTGGAAACATAAGAAACATCAACATTATACGCGAGCAAGAACACCCAGTAGAAGAACGTTATCCCAAGCCAAACGACCACAGAGAGCAAGATGTAGACAAACAGATTCCCCACCGAATGAAAAAATTTCAGGCCCTGGATGAATTCATCAAAGATATTCAGAATTTTCTCCGAGATCTTTTTCGAGAAAGGCCTCAAGAGAAACGCAAAAACGGAGAGAGCTTTTTCTTTAAAAAAATACACCGCCAGTATCAAAAGCAGCAGGAAGGTGGCAATAGAGATCCCAAAAATCCCCCAAAATGAAAGGAGGGAATAAGCATCATCCCCAGCGTGATAAAAGGAGGGAAAAATCGGTCTCGATACTAAATAAAGGCCCAAGAGCATAGAACAGATGATGATATCAAAGATCCTCTCGACCACAACTGTTCCGATCATAAAGCCCTTTTTGATGTCTTCCTTCTGAGCAAGATAAAGAGGTTTGGCAATCTCTCCAAGTCTACCTGGGAAAATGAAATTGACCGTGAATCCCACGGCATTGGCAGCGATCCGGTTAAACAGGCTCACGCCTCTCTTTTCGTACTTGATAAGGTATTGCCAGCGGATGGCACGTGTTAAAAGGTGGAGCGGGGCTATCAGGAGAGCAAGAAGGAAATATTTGAGATTGACATTCGTCAAGTTGGCCAGTACATCATTCCAATCGACACTTTTAAAGAAAAAAAACAGAAAAACAGCTGTTAACACAAATATAATGCCGAGACGAAACCATGTTTTTCTCATTCGATGCGAAATATTATCATCATCCCCTTGGACTGTCAAACAGTCCTATTTCTCCCCGGCGCTGAAAGCGCGAGCGGAAATGTTCATGTTGTTAATTAACCTGGATTATTCATAAAAAATGTCGATTATAAAAATGAAGACTATGAAAACGGAATTGTCAGATTGGTTTGCCGTAAGAATAAAGTAAATTATTGAAATTGCTTTAGTTGTAATAAGTATCGACATTTTTTATGAATAATTCAGGTTTAAGAATTGACTTTTTTAATTAAAAAAAAGAGAATGAGAAGCTCAGAAAAAGAAATTCATCGATCATCTGAATGGACGAATCCAATATCCTCCAATTGTTATCCGCCATAGGTCTCTATGGAGGGACTTATGTTGTTTGCCTCATCAGTGGTTTCATTCCCATTGTCAACGCAGAGCTTTTCCTCATTTGGATCTCTTTGACCATATCAGAAGCTGAGTACATTCGAGTACTCCTTTTGGCAACCTCGGGACAAATGACCGCAAAAGTCCTCATGTTTTTATCAGGAAAAGGAGTCATCAATATTTCTAAAAAACGGTACGAAAACAAGCTTGCACAGATTGAAGAAAAGATGAAAAAATGGGAGTCTAAGATCGACATATTCCTTTTTCTGAGTGCTTTTACTGGATTTCCCCCCTTCTATGTGGTGGCTGTATTATCAGGAATGACGAACGTCAATTTTGTCCGTTTTTGTATCGCTGGATTTTTGGGGCGGGCCCTGCGATTCGGGCTCGTCATGTATTTTCCTCATCTGTTCAAACAACTGTTCACTTGAACACTCTCAGGGAAGCATCCCCAAATCCGTGATGGCATGAATACACATTAAACGTCATTCATCACGGTTTTGGGAATGCTTACGGACCCCAGTGATATCTTGAAAAAAAAGGGAGAATTCGCTATCATGTCGCTGCTGCTGGGAAGTCGTCCAACGGCAGGACACATGACTCTGGATCATGGAATCGGGGTTCGAATCCCTGCTTCCCAGCCATTCTGAAATATCAAATCTTGCGGATTTTCCTTGCCATACAGATGGATAACACAATTCACCCCTAATTTCATCCCTAATGGCTATTGACGAGTTCGGGAGCCGGACTGATACTTTAAGAGACAATGGAACAGGATTACACTGCACTATCGTGGTGAAGCCTGGGTTCTGTTAGCTAATTTTAAGATATGAGTTAATACAAGTTTAATGGGAATTCAGGACAAAGAGAGAGGCTAAGCATGGCCAAGATCCTTGTGGTCGAAGACGACCTTATTAGCGCCGAGATGATCAAGATCCGGCTGGCAAAACAAGGCTACAAAGTGCTAATCGCCCAAACTGGAGAGGATGGGATTCGGCTCGCCAAGGAAGAAATGCCCGACCTGATCCTGATGGACATGCTCCTGCCCGGAATCCATGGGCTCGACGCCACGATACAGCTGAAAAAAAATCCACAGACTAAGAACATCCCCGTTTTTGCACTCACCATAATGAATTCACCCGATTTTATCAAAGCGTGTTATCAGGACGGGATTTGTGTCTTTTTGAGGAAGCCATACGATTTTAAGGAGCTATTGAGAAACATACAGAGATACCTCCCAGATGGTAAGGCCACATCTAAGAAGATCATGATCATCAACGACAATCCAGACCTCATAGCGGTCATGACAACAAATCTCAAGAAACATGGATTTGATGTGATATCCGCTCCTGAGTGCATGATCAGAGTTGACGACGTCCACAAAAAAAAGCCCGACTTGATCCTTTTGGATATCGACATGCTCGAAGACTGGGGGATCACTGTGTTTAAGATACTGAAAAGATCGGATACGACAATGTCTATCCCGATAGTCCTCATGGCGAATCAATTGAGCCCCGAGGAGCTAAGAGAGCTGGCCGCGCAACTGGGGGCTGAGGACTACATTCCAAAATCGTCGGAATTCGAAGAGGCTATTCCCAAGATCAAAAAGATATTTGAGAAATAAGGGAAATAAGTTTGCTTCCCCCTTATATTTTTCTAAAATCACCCCTCGATTCACCGCAAAGGGCGATTGACCCATAAAAACGCTGATGTATCATTGACTTAGAAATGGAAAAAACAATGCGTGTACTGTTCATCTGTGGAAATTCCTTTTTCCCCTAATGTCGACCGACTAAATTTCCCGGAAGACACGACAGGATTGGATACTTTAGAGAAGGAGGTCTCCCGTGACAGTCTTAGGCAATTTTGTTAAAAAACCGGATGAAAAGAATAAGGGATTTTCCCCAGAAACGAATGAATCCCACAATCCCATAACTTCGGTGAATAACATGGCTAAAATACTTTTGTTAGATTTTGAGGAAAAGGACCTTAAATTTTTCAAGGACAAAGACTTCGATGTCGACCGAAAGGAAACAAACTGGAAATCTTCCAGCATCGAAAGCCTGCTGATCCCAGAGGATTGCCGGCTTATTCTCTATCAAGCCAACAATAAAAGCACGATCAGCAGCGCCCACGCCAGAGATTCAGAGAAGTTTAAAAATGTGATCAACAGAGGTGGAGCTGTCGTCTGTTTTATCGGAAAATGCGAGACATTCCACCTGACAAATTTCGTCGGCAGTATCCCCAAGCTCGAATTCAAAAAGAACGACACCCCTCATTTGGTCACTCCGATCAATGAAGACCCGTTTGCTCCGATCTTCGACAAATTCGGGAAGTCCATCACTGATGCCAAAAAACTGTTCCCTGATGCGATGGCAGCCGGTGCGAAAGTCGACTTGAAATCTTGGGACCCGGGCTCTGACGGCGAGATGCAGGTCCTGGCAACCAGTTCTGATGGTTTTCCGATCTCTGCAGTTATCAGAAATGGAAAAGGATACTATCTCTTTCTCCCTTGGTTCGGGGACGAAAACATCCGCGTGGCCGAATATATTCTCACAGAGATGTACCCAAAACTAGAAATTGTTGAACCTGACGTTCCAGAGATGCCCGAAGAACCAGAAGCCCCTCCTTCCGATAATACGACCAATTGGTTGGATAAGGAGGACTATGCTTTCCCTGGGCTCCAAGAGCTTTGCCAAGAAAAAGAAGAAGCGCAAAAGAAATTCGAGTTGGCCATCACAAAGATCGACGCCAAGATAGAGGACCTCAAAGAAAAGAAGCAAGCTCCCTTCCAAAAAATGCTTGTCGCACTAGGAGACGAGCTAGCCAAAGCGGCTGTCACGGCGCTGGAATACATCGGATGGAAGAAAGTTGTCAATGTCAACGAGTACTGGAAAAATGTGGTTCGCGATAAAGAAGAAGACATCTGGCTGCTCGAGGACGACACCAGCCCCATTGAAGAGACTATCAAAACAAACTACGTTTTCCTCGTCAATCTCGCAGCCAGCACCGAACCTGCCAAAGATGAAGACTGTGCCGTTCTGCAGAAATTCAAGGGAAGACGTATGCAGGAATTCAACAACACCAAGATGAAGTCCATCCTGATCGGCAATTACTTTTATGACCAAGAGGCCAAATTCCGGAAAAATCCATTCAGTGAGGAACAGATCTCAGATGTAGAGAAAGACGGAAATGGTGTTCTGACGACGTATGAGCTGTTCAAAGCGGTGAAAGCCATTATGGAGAACAAGATCAAAAAGGAAGAAATCCAGAAACAGATGCAGGTACAGACAGGCCAGATCCAGTTTGATTTTAGCGTCAAGAAGTAAAGGTGTTATACAAAAGCATCCCAGTCTCGACCTCTTCGAATGGCAACAAATTCATAGACGTCAGGAAATTCAGCAACAATTCATCAAGAACAACCCAATAAAGCCCTTCAGGATTTATCGGCTCTCCACTGATGAGAATAGACGTGGGGTCGATACGGCTGATCTTCCCGGAAAAAATTCGGCTGCTCACATTTCTCTCTTTTTTAAGGATTGGTCTTTACATCACACGGATATTTCAACATAATTCTCTATGAGGACTATTTGAATGAAATCGCTTATTAAATCGATTTTAGTTGCTGTGCTCCTTCTTGGATTTGGAGGCACTTCGCCGCTTTTAGCCCAAGAGAGTTTGATCGCAGAATTTCCTATTGCGGCCAATGAACTGACCCTCCATCGGCTGGCTCAACCTGGAACATCTTTCATCAAAGCGGGACGGAGATTTGCTGTATTGGGCGATGAGAGCGGGACTTTTGAAGCCTGGGCTTATCCCCTCAAGCTCTTCCGCAGCTTTGCGTTCTCGTTCTTTGTGGCCGATTCCACCCATCCTATCCTAGGTAAAGATATCGTAAGCACCATTGACGTCACTCCAGAAGCCACAACTCTCACCTATATCTATCAATCTTTCACTGTAAAAGCGATCTATGTCACTCCCATCAATGAGCCTGGATGTTTCATCCTCCTCGATGTCGACACCACGGAGCCGCTCACCATTGTCTTAGGATTTCTGCCTGTGCTGCAGCCCATGTGGCCAGCTGGGCTGGGCGGACAGAACGCCCATTGGGATGATACACTCAAAGCCTACGTCATCTCCGAACCCACACGCAAAAACCATGGAATTGTGGGATCCCCTGCTGCATCAGGAATAACCTACACGCCCGCCCATATGCTCTCCGACTCACCGAATGAGTTTAAGATCGAGATTACAGACCCCCAAGCCGTCCGATCCAAATATGTCCCCATCATCTGCGCCGGTGGCAAGGGAAAACGGGAGGATGTCCTAAAAACCTACCAATACATCCAGAGCAACACAGCACAACTCTATCAAGATAATGTCAACCATTTTCGCACATTAAGAGAAAACACTCTGGCCATGAAAACCCCGGATCCCAAGCTCGACCTCGCCTTTGAATGGGCTAAAGTGGTTTATGACAGCCTGCGGGTCGACAATCCGGATCTGGGGAGGGGTTTGATCGCGGGTTTAGGGCCATCAGGCACGAGCGGCCGCCCTGGATTTGGCTGGTTTTTCGGAGGGGACGCCTACATAAACTCCTTCAGCATCCTGAGCTATGGCGCCTTTGACTGCGTTCGCGAGGCCCTCCTCTTCACTCAAAAGTGGCAACGGCATGATGGGAAAATGGCCCACGAGCTCTCTCAAGCCGCGGCTTACATCGATTGGTGGGAAGACTACCCGTACGGCTACATTCACGGCGATACGACGCCCTACTACATCGTCTCCATGTACGAATACGCAAAGAGATCAGGCGATGTGGATTTTATACGAGAAAGCTGGGATTCTCTAGAACGGGCCTATGAATGGTGCTTATCCACAGATGCCAATGATGACGGACTGATGGACAACAAAAAGGCAGGTCTAGGTGCTCTAGAATACGGAGCGCTTACTGGAATCGCTACAGATATCTACCTTACAGCCGTATGGCTTAGAGCAACACAATCCATGCAACTCTTGGCAGAAATCGTTGGGAACGAGTCGCTCAGCAATCAAGCGGCCAGGCATTTTGAAAGAGCCAGGCAAACATTTGACACAAAATTTTGGGACGAGGACAACCAAATCTATACTTATGCCTTTAATGCGAAGGGACAGCAAGTCAAGGAAACCTCTCCTTGGAATGCATTGAGTCTCATGTGGGATTATGGCACGCCAGAAAGGAGCGCGCTCTCTCTGAAAAAGTTATGCTCTTCAGAATTGACCACAGATTGGGGGATCCGGAGCATATCCCTAAAAAGTTTTCACTTTCAGCCACTGAACTACAATTATGGTGCGGTATGGCCCTTTATTACGAGTTGGGTCACTGCGGCCCTCTACGCCCATCACATGCCCCTTCAAGGCTTCGGTCTGCTCAAAGCCACCTCAGAACACACTTTTAACCGCGCTTTGGGCAGTATCACCGAAGTCCTCTCCGGAACTCACAACGTATCTCCCCAGGAGTCAGTGGCCCATCAAGGCTTCTCATCAGCTGGGGTCGTCCTGCCATCTGTCAAAGGATTGTTAGGTTTGGACGGCGATGCGCTTAAAAAAAATGTGGTATTCGCTCCACAATTTCCTGCAGACTGGGAGCATGTTTCCTTAGATAATTTTAAAATCGGTCAGGCGACGTTTTCTTTCGAAATCCAAAAAAACAAAGCATCTCTGGTCTTGCACGTCCGGTCTAAAAACGCCCAACAATACAGCCTAAAATTCGCTCCGGCTTTAGCCACGGGGACACGCATTCAATCGGTCACTCTTGATGGGCAGCCTTTTCCTTTTGAAACAAAATCCTTCCCCCAGATCATACAACCTGTTTCACTTATCCCCCTTCAGAGCGAATCCCACCTGATCGAGATTCATTTCACCCCCACCCTAGAACTGCTGCCCATTGTCACACATTCAAAAGTAGGTGATCCAAACAAAGGAATGAAAATTATTCATGTCGAAAAAAAGGATGAAATAATTTTGATACATGTGGAGGGAATTGCTGGCGAAACATACGAACTCACTTTAAAAAACACCAGGTATGTGAAGGATGTCACTGGCGCCAAACTCAAAGATAATAAACTAATCATTGCGATCCCCAAAAATAAAAAAGGCGGATTTGTGAATCACCATATCACGATCCATCTTCTCTAGAATTCTGCAGATTTGAAAAGGCACTAACCTGGATTATTCACGAGCCAA
>JAGLRY010000237.1 GCA_023135995.1 Candidatus Aminicenantota bacterium
CCGACCCAACCTAACCCGGGCTACAACGAAGCCGATGCCGACCCAACCTAACCAGGTAAGATCAGCTCGCCCGAAGGGTAAAAAATGTCGATTATGAATAAGAAGGGCAATGAAAACGGAATTGTTAGAGTGATTTCCTGGAAAAACAGCGTAAAGTTCTGATATTATTATATTTGTAATAAGGATCGACATTTTTTATGAATAATTCAGGCTGACAAAATTGAAAATCCCGACTCGATCAAGAACTCTAAGTTGTCTAATCCTCTTTGTGTCGATATCGATACTCCACTCCTCTTGTGCCAGAAAGACAGACTTTTCTGTCTATCGATTTATCGATCATTTCACAGAAGACAATATCCTCCTTAGCCCATTCAGTGATATGGCTAAGGATCCAGAGAGATTCAAAGAGATGAATCCAATTCTATATGACATTGCTAACAAAAATCCTCTTCTGGATTCAGGAGTCGGTAAAAATCCTCTTCTCTTAAAGAAAAAGCTGAAAATCGGACCTTTGGATATCAACACGCTTATGGCTCCTCCGAACAGCCACTACAAGTTTCCGGTCAGGATCCCGGCAAACTCTATTCTTGAATTCACCTACGGCATCAGACGGGATGATGAGCTTCTCAACAGAGGAGAAGGCACACGAACCGCAACTTTTTCGATCATTATAGAGACAAAGGAAGAAAGAAAAGAGATATTTGCCAAAACATTGAATCTCGGCCCCGAACAATCTCTTGTTTTCAATTATAAGAAAATTGATCTCTCAGAATTTGCTCAAAAGGATGTCATCCTCTATTTCCAGACACGAGGGGATATGAAGGCTCTTGCCGGATGGTTCAATCCGGTCATCTATGTGCCACAACAGGAGACTAAAAATGTCCTCCTCATTTCTCTGGACACACTGCGAGCCGATCATGTGGGCTGCTACGGCTATCCGCGAGAAACAAGTCCGAACATCGACCTGCTGGCCAAAGACTCTGCGGTATTTTTAAACACGTTTGCCACCTCTTCATGGACACTGCCCTCTCATGTCTCACTGATGACTGCACTGAACTGCATCAATCATCAGGTCTATAACAACGATCAAAAAATCGATCCCTCCATTCTGACACTGGCGGATGTCATGAGAGAAAACGACTATTTCAACGGAGCCATCACCGGTGGAGGCTTTGTCAAAGGTTCGTTCGGATTCAACAAAGGCTTCGATAGTTACCGTGTGGGCGGTAATATAATCTCACCTGACTCAGCCCATAAAATATGCAGGGCATCTCTAAAATGGATCAGAAAACATAAAGACCGGAATTTTTTCCTTTTCGTTCACACTTATCAGATTCATACTCCCTACGAGTCGCCTGCACCTTACAATGAATATTTTTTAGCCGATGACGCTGAATACAAGCGCATCCGTCAGCGTAAATTCCGATTCTACCAAGAAAACAGGTATACTCCGGTCACTGATAAACTCAAACAAAACATTATCGACCTTTACGACGCCGGCATTCTGTACACCGATGAAGTTTTGATCAAAGCTCTGGTCGATGAACTGAAAGCGCTCGGAATCTATGACAACACCATGATCATTCTTTTATCAGATCATGGGGAGGAATTTTATGACCACAAAGGATGGGCCCATAGTCACAGCGTCTATAACGAAATAATAAAGGTCCCCCTGATCATCAAATTTTTCGCTTCAGAACATGCAGGCGTGAAAACCAAAAAGTATGCACGCCTCATCGATGTGATGCCAACAATTTTCGATGCATTAAACATCGCCTATCCAGATCAGTATACGGATGGCAAATCCCTACTCGATCTTGTAAACGGCAGAAATACAGGAGATGGAGAAAGGATCTTCCTCGCTGAATCTACCACAGACCCGATAGATAGAAAGATACCCAAAAAAACAGCTATAAACCAGGGAAGAAACAAACTGATCATGAATGATGAATATGATCCTCAAAACCTCGCTTATTTCAGCTTTCCACCCCCAAAAATCGAAAAATTTGAGATCTATGATTTAGAAGTCGATCCACAAGAGAAAACCAATTTTGCCTTATCAGCCCCAAACCTGACCAGGCAATTGCTAAGATTCATGGAAATCCACTTTATTCAAAAGTGCGAGTGGAGCGCCATTAAAAACGACAACACAGATGAAATTCGAGAGCAATTGCGGGCTTTGGGATACATCAAATAAAACAAACTGTCCACCAACGCACACCAGGTGTTTCCCAACCGAACACACATTGTCTGAAGTCAATAATCCATGAATGAATGCTCCCCCTGAATCTCAACAGGAAAAGGCTGGCATAGGACTTGCATATGGAATAATGCATATGAGATCTTTAAGGAGGTACTTATGAGAGAAGTTGTTCTCCAAATCCCAACACTTGAGTCCGAACAGAACATAGACATCGAAGTGAAGATCAACGGGAAAAAGCGCACAATGCGTTACCGTGTGGAGATCGTGGAGTGGGAGAGTTTCAGTGATATGAAGGAGGACAAAGTCGCTGTGATCCGGCACGTGATCAAAGAGCACGAAAAGAACTGGCAATTGATCCAGATCGGAGTTCCCACAGACACTCACATTCCGATCATGTTCCGGGAAAAAGAGGGCGGCTACATCCCGCGAGCCTGAAAAGGCTCTTCTGACGAGAGCTGTGGCACTATCAACAATTGAATGAAAAAGCTGCGATCAAAGACACGGAGTGAACCATGTTGAAGAGCTATCTAACAATAGCTATGAGGAATATTAAAAAATACAAAGGATATTCCCTCATTAACATAACAGGTCTCGCCCTGGGAATGGCCTGCTTTCTTTTGATCGTCTTTTTCATCCAGTTTGAAAACAGCTACGATAATTTTCATGAAAACAAAAAAAATATCTATCAAGTCATCCGCATCAATGAATCCGGAGATGTCACAGAAAGAAAAGGGATCACGGGTGCTCCGCTGGCTC
>JAGLRY010000238.1 GCA_023135995.1 Candidatus Aminicenantota bacterium
TCTCTAGAGGTTTTTATTTTCAATTTTTTGAGTCCTTTGAGCGACTAAATTCATCGAGATAAATTCTACAGTGGATTTCAACCAGGGTTTAAGACGGCTATAAAAAGAATGAAAGAAGCAGATTTGTGATAAAGGTGATAAATTGAAGGCAGCTAAAGGACCAAAATCCCCACCGACTGAGCCTAAAGAGGTCAAAAAAGAGCTCGAGAAAGTCACCCAGACTCTCGAGACCTTCAGCGCTTGCCATAAAGTTCTGGTTCGAGCGATGGAAAAATCCGAACTGCTGAACAAGATCTGCCAGGCGATCGTGGAAGTCGGGGGTTACAAAATGGCTTGGGTGGGAATCGCTGCCCAGGATAGCGCAAAAACAGTCCGCCCATTCGCTAAGGCGGGCGATGAAGATGGGTTCCTCAGCAGAGTGAACGTCACCTGGTCGGACAAGGGAAAGAGTCACTGTCCGACAGGAGAGGCGATCCTCTCCCGCGAGCCCGTTGTGATCAACAATATTCTCAACAATCCGGACAATATACCCTGGCGCGGTGAAGCGTTGAAGCGCGGTTATGGAGCTGTGATCGCTTTGCCTTTGATCAGTAACGGGGGCACCTTCGGAGCCCTAACGATCTTTTCGGAAGACGCCGATGCTTTCCAGCAAGAAGATATTAACCATCTGATGGACCTGGGAGGGAATCTGGTTTATGGGATCGTGGCACTGCACACTCGCACAGCGCGCCAAAGAGCCGAGGTTGAAGTCAAAAAGAACCTCAACAAACTGCGGAAGACATTGGGTGCTATCATCCAGGTGTTGGAAAAAACTGTCGAAGTCAGAGATCCCTATACAGCCGGGCATCAGCGCAGAGTGGCGGACCTGGCGCGCAGCATCTCCGCAGAAATGGGATTTTCTCAAGATCGCATAGACGGAATCCGCATCGCTGGGATCATCCACGATATCGGAAAGATCTATGTGCCCGCAGAGATCTTGAGTAAACCTCGCCGGTTAACCACCTATGAGTTTAACCTGGTCAAAACCCACTCTCAGGTCGGTTATGACATTTTAAAAACGATCGATTTTCCATGGCCAGTGGCCAGGATCGTCCTGCAGCATCACGAAAGGCTTAATGGTTCCGGCTATCCCAATAAGCTCATGCACGACAACATCCTGATCGAGGCGAGGATTTTGGGAGTGTCTGATGTCGTTGAGGCGATGGCCTCCCATCGGCCCTACCGTCCGGCGCTAGGTCTGGATGCGGCTCTGAAAGAAGTGTCAGATCACAAGGGGAGTCTTTATGATCCCGAGGTTGTCGAGATCTGCACACGGCTTTTTCGGGAAAAGCTGTTCGATTTTGAATCCTAAAAGCAAGCCTTAGACAGAGGATCATTCCTTAGCTCCCGAGTTCCGATTCGCAAAAAATCACGTTTTATTGCATTTAGAAAATTTTCCATATATAATTTATCGGTAAAGTTTTAAGGTAGCTCACCTGAATTATTCACGAGCCGAGGTCGCTGCAAAGGCGAGGCAGTGGCCCATGAAGATGTAGTGAACTACTTCGAATGGGCTACAACGAAGGCTTTGTAGTGAGATCGGTTCGCCCGTAGGGTAAAGGATGCTGACAATAAGATATTGCATCTCTTTGTGGTATTAGTTTTTGAGCATAAATTTGTCAGCAGTCTTTATGAATAATTCAGGTAAATGTTGAGGAGGGAAGCAATGAAAAAAAAGATTATTCCTCTGATGGCATGGTCCCTTGTTTGTATTCTTCTGGTGACTTCTGTCCTCCTGGCACAGCAGCGCAGAGACCGTGCTCCCTGGGAAGAACGTTCTCCTAAAGTGGGAAAGATCGTCCCTGATGTTGTTGTCTATGATGCAAACCTCAACGAGATCTCCCTTAGCAACCTCTACAAAGACACCCTGCTGGTCATCCAGTGGGGAGGTTGCACGTGACCGCCCTGGCG
>JAGLRY010000239.1 GCA_023135995.1 Candidatus Aminicenantota bacterium
GAGGCCGAATCGCGTAAGGTCACAGCGAATTACCGTGTGTCCGGTGATGTTCCTGAACCTAGAGTGATCGTAGACGAGATCTCTCTGGATAAACTCCCACAGAGCTCTTTGCTTGTTCCTCTTCAGAGTTTAGCGACAGGAGAGGATGACGTTCCCATGAGTATCGAAGTCAAAGTGGATCCAAAAAAGAATAAGATCTATCTCACCTTAAAAGTGGATAAAGCCACCGGCCACAAATGGAATAACCTGTCAGCTCCACCCCAGGTGACATTAAAGCCTGTTTCTGGACTCGTGCTGGATAAGAACATCCTGAACGCGACAAAGCACAGTGGAGATGGCGATGCCGAAGACAGGATCTTGATCGTTGGATTTTCTGCGGAGCCAGGGATACAAGAATTTATCTTTGAGGCCACTCCGGAAGCCTGGATCTGTAATGATGATCTGGGTTGGTGCCGGATCTTTGCCGAGACATATCGCATCATAGGAAAATTCTGAGTTTGTAGAGGAATTGATTCTCGTCCCGTTCTGCGCTATCATGCTTCAGTTGTTTTCTAACACGAGTCTGTATCATAAAGGGCGAGAAAAATGGCCGAAAATCTTCTTCGCAAACTTCCCTCGGTGGACAAGCTAAAACACACCGGAGAAGCAAAAGAGATATTGGAAAAGTATGGTGATAATATCTTTGTATCGGGCACCCGGGAGGTCTTGGCAGAGATCAGAGGGGAGATCCAATCAGGGGATATAACCGATGTCGAGGAAGAACTCTCCGAGGATCGCATTCTCAGCCGCGTCGAACGTTTTCTGGGAGCAAAATTCACTCCCTCCTTGAAAAAAGCGGTGAATGCAACGGGGGTTATCCTGCACACGGGACTGGGGAGAGCTGTCCTTCCCTCTTGTGCCCAGAAGGCCATTGCTGACGTGGCGAAAGGATACAGCACGCTGGCCACGGATGTGGAGACAGGAAAGAGGTCGCATCGCGACGTTCACCTCGACGACCTTCTCAAAGAGTTAACAGGCGCTGAAGACGCCACGGTCGTCAATAACAATGCGGCAGCAACCATGCTGGTTCTCAACACATTGGCCAATGGAAAAGAGGTCATCGTGTCCAGAGGCCAGCTTGTCGAGATCGGCGGGTCCTTCCGCATGCCCGACGTCATGGCCACGAGCGGAGCCATACTCAAAGAAGTGGGGACCACAAACAAGACTCATCTCAGAGATTATTTGGCCGCAGTGGGCGAAAACTCGGGTGCTATCATGCGGGTCCATCACAGCAACTACCGGATCGTGGGTTTTACATCAGAGCCCTCCATCGAAGAGCTTGTGGGGCTGGCAAAAAAACTCAACTTGTATATTTTTGATGATTTGGGGAGTGGTGCCTTGGTTGACCTCAAAGCCTATGGAATTGAGCATGAGCCGTTGGTTCAGGACAGTATCAAAGCGGGAGTTGATGTGGCCTGTTTCAGCGGGGATAAGCTGATCGGCGGTCCTCAAGCAGGGATTATCGTGGGGAAAGCACCGAT
>JAGLRY010000024.1 GCA_023135995.1 Candidatus Aminicenantota bacterium
CCTTTTTCCAGGGGCGAAGCAAAAAGGCACCTGTCACCTTTTATTGTAGGGTCCGTTCCCCGAACGGACCGTTTGGGAACCGATCCCTACATTTAACAAAAAGGTCCAAGCATATTATTGGACCGTTTTGGAAACGACGCTACATAAAAATATAGGAAAAAAGGACCGGTTTAATAAAATGAACTTCGCCCAGATTAGAGGAAAGCGATGGAGCTCACAGCCTGTTTGATGATGAGGAGAATATTTCCGGGGAAAATACCTAATTGAAGGACCCCATAAAGACAGAGGAATAGCACTAGGAATAGTGCAGGATTCTCGAGATTGATGTCCACTTCATGGGTGGGCTCACGCATATACATGTAGACGATGATACGCAAGTAATAATACACAGACACGAGGCTTGCCAAAACTCCGATGATAACCAGAGATACAAGACCTTCTCTGACTGCGGCGGAGAATACATAAAATTTTGCGAGAAATCCGCCAGTGGGTGGGAATCCTGCCAAAGAGAATAAGAACACCGCGAAGGTGGCTCCGATCCAAGGGTATTTAAAACCGATCCCCGCATAATCATCGAGTTCGAGGTATTCTTTATCTTTCTTTCCCAAAGCGATGACAGCCGCAAACGCACCAATGTTCATAAAAAGGTAGACAACAAAATAGAACATAAGGCTGCTCGTGTCTTGCGAAAGGATGGCCACCATCAGGTATCCGGCATGCGCAATGCTGGAGTAGGCAAGCATCCTCTTGATGTTTGTCTGCCTGAGAGCTATGAGATTCCCGATGATCATAGTGAGCGCACTTATGATCCAAAGGAGAGAGAATATGACTTCGGAGTCATAAGCGACATGCCAGAATGGATACAATAACCGTACGAGAACGGCGAAACCAACGGCCTTTGGTCCTATCGAGAAGAATGCTGTGATCGGTGTGGGTGCACCTTGATAGACATCGGGGGTCCACATATGGAAGGGCACAACCGCGATCTTAAAGCCGAATCCCACGATAACCAAACCCAATCCCGCAAAAGCCATGAAGCTCAGGCTTGACTCGGTCTTGAAAAAATCGATGATGGTAGCAATGTTTGTTGAGTTGGAGACACCATAGAGAAGCGCCAACCCATATACAAGAAACGCTGAGGCAAAACTCCCCAGAAGAAAATATTTGAGAGCCGCTTCCGATGATTTTTGATCATCACGCTTCAGTCCGGCAAGCGTATAACTAGACATGGATAAGACTTCCAATCCCAAAAAGATCACGATGAGGTCGCTGGATGACACCATGATCAGCATTCCGGATAAAGCGAGGAGGAGAAGAGCGTAGTATTCGCCGACGTTCGTGTTCTGGAGAGAAAGATATTTCATGGAGATGAGAGTCACCAGTATTGTGGTAATGATCAAAACAATAGAAAAGAAAAGAGCGAAGTTGTCAAGATAGAGATGGTTGTTGAAATAGGAGAAATCTTTCCCCCAGGATTGGACACAAAAAAAGCCACAAATCATCAGGAAGATGATTGAAATGTATGCCAAATAGGTCTTGTTTTCCCTTTTGATCGAAACCTCGAGAATCAGCACCAGGAGTGCACCTGCGATGAGAGTGAGAAGTGGGAACATTGCATTCAAACTGTTCATTGGACTGGCTCTTCCTTTTCTTGATGGTCTTCAGCTGTGTTCTCTATGGTTTTTATATCCCAAAGGAGTCTTGGTTCCTTTTTGGCTTCTGTGAAAAGCGTTTTTTTCTGGTTGATTTGATTGATGAGCTTATTAACGGATGCATCCATCTTCCTCAAGAATGGCTGAGGATACAAACCCATCCAGAACATCAAAATAATGATGGGCAATAGATAAGCGATCTCTCTTTTATTGAGATCCTTGAAATTATGGACTCTATCATTGGTGATGGGACCGTGCATCACTCTCTGGAACATCCAGAGGAGATAGGCCGCTGCAAGGATCACGGTTGTCACTCCGAGGATCGCCAGAACCGTATTGGCCTTAAAGATACCGAAGAGACATAGGATCTCACCCACAAAACCGTTCAGTCCGGGCAGTCCCACCGATGAGAGCATAAATATCAAGAAAAATGCTGCAAAAACAGGCATCTGTTTGCTGACGCCCCCAAAGTCTTTGATGAGCCGTGTGTGGGCTCTCTCATACAGGATGCCAACACACAAGAACAGCGCGCCCGTACTCAATCCATGGTTGAGCATTTGATAGATGCCCCCCTGGATACCTTCCACATTCAGGGAAAATACAGCCAGCATGATGAGTCCCATATGGCTGACACTCGAGTATGCCACGAGTGATTTGACGTCCTTCTGTATCAGGGCCATCAAACCCCCATAGATAATCCCAATAAGAGCCAATACTCCCAGGTATGGAAGGAATTTCGTTAAAGCGTCTGGGAAGAGCGGCATAGCGAATCGGAGAAAACCATACGCCCCCATTTTTAAGAGTACAGCTGCCAGGATGACTGATCCAGCTGTTGGTGCTTCCACATGAGCATCAGGCAACCAGGTATGGAACGGAAACATGGGAACTTTGATAGCAAAGGCAAGGGCAAACGCCAGAAAAAGCCACACTTGAATGCTGGGATTCAATACAAGCTTGTACATATCAAAAATATTGAAGGAATACACACCAGTGGCTTTATAATACATGGAATAGAGGAAGAATATGGCCACCAACATCAGTAAGCTGCCGAACATGGTAAAAAGGACATATTTGATCGTCGCATAAATACGGCGTTTTCCTCCCCAGATACCGATGAGGAAGTACATGGGAACAAGTGTGATTTCCCAAAACACATAAAACAAAAAGAGATTGAGCGAAACAAATACTCCGATGATACCAGTCTCCAACAGGAGCATAAATATCAGGTACTCTTTGACCCTCTTTCCGATGTACTTCCATGATGAAAGGATTGCGATCGGCATCAGAAATGTCGTGAGCAGAACGAGGAGGAGGCTGATCCCATCGATTCCGATATGATAATTGATCCCGTAACCGATCCACGAACTCTTCTCCACAAACTGAGGATCTGGATTCTGGCCATCAAAATTGATATAGAGAGAAAGAGAGATAATAAATATCACCAAAGTCAGAATCAGGGCGATGGTGCGCAGGAGATCTTCTTTATCTTTGTTGATAAAAATAAGCAGAAGAGCCCCTGCCAGGGGTATGAATGTGATGATGCTTAAGATTGGCGCGTTCATTTTCTAAAAGAGTAAATATCCTAACAAGAGTATAACTCCCAAGAGGAATATCAAAGCATAGTCTTTGATCAAACCTGTCTGAAAGTAGCTGAAAAATTTACCAAAAAACCCGGTTGTTTTTGCCGAGCCGTTTAACGTTCCATCAATGACCTTCAGGTCAAAATTGTCATACACCAATTCCGAACCCTTGATCATGGGTTGGACGATCGTGGCGTTATAGATCTCATCCACATAATATTTGTTGTAGAGCAGTTTGTAGAGAGTGGGAAATTTAGCAACAAGATTATGGGGTGTTTGTGGTTTCTTAATGTAGAAAATGTAAGCAAGATATATACCAAAGAGGGCCACGGCCACGGAGAACAGGATAAGAAGCCATTCGGTGCTGAGACTGAGGTGGGCTTCGTGAGGCACTTTGATCACAGGTTCTAGAAAGTGGCCGAACAAGTTCAGATTTTTACCGAAAACCAGAGGCAGCCCCACATATCCAGCGACGATCGAAAAGAAAGCCAGGATCTGGAGAGGAATCGTCATGACAGGAGGGGATTCGTGGAGATGCTTCTTGACCTCAGGATCGAGGCGTTCCTGACCGAAAAATGTGAGGAAGATGAGACGGAACATGTAGAACGCTGTGAGAACAACGGTCGCTATACCCAGAGCCCAAACCAAGTAGTTGCCGTTCGCAAAAGCACTGGTAAGGATCGCATCCTTGGAGAAAAATCCCGAAAGGAAGGGGACTCCCGATATGGCGATCGCTCCGATGAGAAAAACGGGGAAAGTGCGTGGAAGGTATTTCTTGAGACCTCCCATTTTCTGCATGTTCAACTCGCCGGAGAGGGCATGCATCACGCTTCCGGCCGATAAAAACAATAGGCTCTTGAAAAAGGCGTGCGTATAGAGGTG
>JAGLRY010000240.1 GCA_023135995.1 Candidatus Aminicenantota bacterium
ACGATAGCGGGTATGGAAGCCACTCTGCGACTTTTTTTGCGGCCCGAAACACTGACTGAGGAACATCCCATTTACAGGATGTTTGCCTTGAGAGAGGGAGATGTCGAGAAGCGAGCCAAGACAATGGCTAAAGAATTAGAGGCCAAGCTCAAAAAGAATGGGGACGTTTCTGTGATCGATGGCGGTTCGCAGGTCGGGAGTGGAGCCGTGCCTGTCGAGACCATCCCCACAAAGCTTATACAGATCGTCCCAAAAGACATCTCAGCTGAGACACTGGGGCAGGAATTGCGTCGCAATAATCCTCCCATTTTTACACGAGTCCAGAAGGGCGGTGTGTGGATAGACCTGCGGACAGTTTCCAAAGATGAAGAGACGATCGTTCGCAACGCTCTTCTGAGAGTGCTCGCCGGATAGGACGTTTATCATGTTTGACCCTGAAAAGCGAAAGATCGTTATAGGGCGCTCACGGAAGCTTGGGCACTGCATCTGTAATCCCAAAGAGGTCTGCCCATGTGACCTTTTCAAAGAGAAAAATGTATGTCTATGTGCAGGGGAACGTTTGACGGATATGCCCAAGGAAGTCCGTCTCACGGATTATGTGGAGAGTGCGGGCTGTGCGTCTAAGATCAACCAGAACGACCTCAAGAAAGCCCTGGCAGGACTTCCTGCCATCGATGATGAAAATGTCCTGGTGAGTGCAGACACCTGTGATGATGCCGGGATCTACAAAATGAGCGATCGGATGGCGCTCGTTCAATCCGTGGATGTGTTTACACCCAACGTGGATGACCCTTACACTTTCGGTCAGATCGCTGCGGCCAATTCTGTGAGCGACATTTATGCCATGGGAGGAAAACCTCAAACCGCTCTGTCGATCATCGGGTTTCCCATCGACCGCCTGGATCATGAGGTCATGAATCAAATATTGAAAGGCGGCATAGACAAGTTGCAGGAGGCGGGTGTCGTAGTCATCGGGGGACACAGCATCAAGGACAACGAGGTCAAATTTGGGTTTGCTGTGACAGGGACGATCCATCCTGACCATATCATCACCAATGATAAGGCCAAAGTCGGAGATGTGCTCATCCTGACAAAACCTCTCGGGACCGGAGTGATCAGTTTTGCCAACCAATTGGGAAAAGCCTTTCCGTTCAATATGGCGGCCATCAGCCGTTCCATGTCCGAGCTTAACAAGGCCGCCGCAGAAGTCATGATAGAGATGGGTGTGACAACGGCGACCGATGTGACAGGGTTCGGCCTCCTGGGACATCTGGCGGAGATGGTGAGCCAGAGCGGCGTAACTGCTGAGGTTTATGTGGACTGCGTCCCTGTGTTTGATGATGTGTTGGACTTTATCGCAATGGAGATGATCTCTGGGGCCGTGGAAAGAAACCGGGAGTATGCGGCGAGATGCGTGTCAAAAGATGCCCAGGTCAGTGCCGAATGGGAGTCGGTCCTTTATGACCCGCAGACTTCGGGTGGGCTCCTCATGGCTGTCAAGGAGGAGAAAGAAGAAGAAACACTGTCGCGCCTGAAAGAGAAAGGTGTAGAAAGCGCTGAGGCAGTCGGGAAGGTCGTGGCAAGATCTGAGGGGGAAATTATTCTAAAGGAAAGTCCTAATTCTTAGGATTTCTGAATTACACAGAAGCAACACTAAGGATAGAAACGGCATTGAATTCAGGAAAAAAAGACCACATGATTTTCGGTACGGCCGGTCATATCGATCACGGGAAAACAGCTCTGATCAAAGCCCTGACCGGGATCGATGCGGACACGCTCGCCGAAGAAAAGCGCCGGGGCATCACTATCGAGCTGGGTTTTGTGTTTTTGGACGCGCCTGAAGCAGAAAGACAGGTTGTGTTCATCGATGTCCCCGGGCATGAAAAGCTCATTAAGACCATGGTCGCCGGCGCAAGCAATATCGATGCTGCGCTGTTGGTTGTGGCTGCTGATGAGGGTGTGAGCATACAGACGCGGGAACACTTTGAGATCCTTCAGCTCCTCGATATCAAAAAAGGCATTGTGGCCATAACAAAATCAGATTTAGTGGATAGCGCGCGACTTCATCAGGTCTCTTCAGAAGTTCAAGATTATATTCAGGGAACTTTTCTGGAAAACGCTCCCATTTTTCCTGTTTCAGCCCTAACAGGGGAAGGGATTGACGATTTGAGATCGGCGGTGGTGAAACTGTCGGGAGAAGCCGGCGAACGCATAGACAGTGGTATTTTCCGGATGCCTGTCGACCGTGTCTTCACGATGCCGGGATTTGGTACAGTCATTGCGGGAACGATCCTCTCAGGAGAAATCAGCGTCGGCGACAGAGTAGACATTTTACCTGAGAGATTATCCTCCAGAGTGAGGGGCATTCATGTCCATCACCAGAAGGTGGAGAGATCTTCGCTCGGCGTACGGACAGCTGTTAACCTCACCGATATAAAAAAGGAAGATCTGTACCGGGGACAGTGTGCCGCCAGCCCTCAGACCTTATTCCCCACGTTAAGATTGGATGCCCGGTTGTATCTTTTGAAGAGTTCCGGGAAAGAGTTAAAAAACAGGACAAGAGTCAGGCTGCACATCGGGACAGCCGAGGTCATATGCCGGCTGGCATTGCTTGAAAAGGACAAACTGAAGCCAGGTGATTCTGGGTTTGTGCAGTTCCTCCTTGAGAGCCCGACAGTGGCTCTGCCGGGAGACCGGTTTGTCATCCGCTCCTTCTCCCCGCTCATCACGATAGGAGGGGGGGTGGTCCTAGATGCCTACCCAACCAAGCACAAACGATTGGATGACTACACGGTATCCGGGCTGGAAAAACTGGAAGGGGATACGTGCAGCGTGGTGGAACAGATGTATCTCAATTCAGGCTTTACACCTCAATCTGTGGGGGAAGTGGCATTAAGAACAGGGAAGAAGGAATCCACGGTTATTGAGGCGGTCGCTGAGCTTTTCGGTGAAGCAAAACTTATCCAGATAACACCCAAAGAGAGAGGGGCAGATAAAGATATGCGGCACATCCACATCCACGCCAGAGATCGTCTGTGCCGTGTCATTATCGATAAGATTAAGGATTTTCTGGTTAAGAATCCTGACAGAGTGAGGATGCCTACCGCAGAACTCCGCTCTCAATTGCAGAAAGTTGCGGATTTTGAAACTTTTAATGCCGTACTCGAGCACCTTCTGAATGAAAGACAGTTGTTGATGGATGGATCGGAAATTCGGCTTGCAGGCTATAGCATAGAATTGAGCTCGAAGGAACAAAAATGGGCCAGAGATGTGGAGGAAGAGTTCAAAAAGGCAGAATTCAAATCCCCGCTCGAGGAAGAAGCAAGAATCAAGCTGGACATTCGCGAGGATGCCTTTAAAAAAATCATGAGTTTCCTGATCGAACAGGGGACCTTGGCTCGGCTCAGCGATAAAGTGATATATCACAAAGACGCCATCAGTAAACTGAAGACGATTGTGCTAGAATATATCCATCAAAACGGCAGTATCAAAATATCTGACCTGCGTGATGAGCTAGCGTTTTCTCGTAAATTCGCCCAGGCGATACTGGAATATTTCGACAGTGAAGGCGTGACAAAACGCGTGGGCGATGCGCATGTTGTAGACTGATATGCGGGAAGGTTTGGGTCCCGGTGGGTTCCCTGGTCTTCAAAACCAGTGTGGGGCTGTGAAAACGTCCCGGGTGGGTTCGACTCCCACACCTTCCCGCCAGAGGAAATTGGCGATTTTATGTTTTAGCATCCATACGCAGATTTAGGCGATCTTAAGCATTTCCTGT
>JAGLRY010000241.1 GCA_023135995.1 Candidatus Aminicenantota bacterium
CATAAAATCAGAGCCAAAGGTAAAACCATGCACAGTTTTTTCATTTGCCCTCCTTTTTGCATTGAGACATTCCCTTAAGTTGCAATAATTAGATATTACTCAGCAATCCATATCAACTTTTATGTTTTTGTTTGCTGTAAATGAGACTGGATAATTGAAAAGTACGGGACGACCCGGTCAGCAAAAGGGGGTTATGATAGCCCGAAACGGGCTAAGGTGGTGAGAGTCGTCCCAATTATCTTAATAAAAAAATATCACACAAAAAGAGGTAAATCAATTGTACTTTAGTACAATATAATTGAGTATTTTAGTAGGGAATCACACAACCGCACATCAATACAAAGTTGACAAAAGTGTCAAAAAAGAGGACTGTCCCTTTTTTTTATTCGTAGCGGAGAGAGTCTATCGGATTTGCCAGTGCAGCCTTGATAGAGTGGTAGCTGACCGTTACAAATGCGATGAACATCGTCAATCCTGTAGCTAGAATAAAGATCAACGGGCCGATACTGACCTTGTAGGCAAAGTCCTGGAGCCATCCTCTCATCACCACATAAGCCAATGGCCAGGCGATCAGATTCGCAATGGCTATACATTTGATGAATTCTTTGGCGGTGAGTGTGACGATCCCGGGAATCGAAGCTCCCAGAACCTTCCGGATGCCGATCTCTTTGGTCTTTTGCTCCGCCATGTACGCACCCAACCCAAAAAGTCCCAAACACGAAATGATTACTGAAAGCAGACTGAAACCGTTGAACAGCCGGCCGAGCCGCCATTCTGGTTGGTACTGTCGGTCGTAAAAGTCCTCATAGAAGAAGTAGCGGTAGGGATAACCCTCAGTGTGAGATTTAAAGGTTGATTCGATCTTTGCCAGCGTTTCCGGAACCCGAGTTCCCTCGATCTTGATAAAAACATAGGTATGCCAGGGCCTGTACATCCTGAAAACAAAAGGCCTTAGAGGATTGTGGAGAGTGCGAGCGTGGAAATCTTTGACAATCCCTATGACATGCGCTCTTCGGAAAGACTCGGGCCAAGCCGGGTGGGCCATGTATACAACCATCCCGATGGGATTCTCCAGCCCCATGCGCAAAGCGGTCGTCTCCGTGATGACACAGGCATCCTTCATATCTGTCGCGAATTCCTGAGAGAAGCCCCTCCCCTGTGTTATCTCCATGTTGAAGGTTTTGAAAAAATCGTAGTCGACAACAGTGTAGTCAATACCCAGCATATCTTCGTCGGGATTGCCTTCCCAGTCGATGGAAATACTCTGGCCGATATTCGTCGGTCCTTGGGCAGCGCTCGTCACATACTTGATCCCCGGTATGGTCAGAAGTTCATTCTTGAAGGCATCAAACCTTGTCTGCAAGGCTGGATTATTGATGAGGATCACCACATTTTCCCGATCGATACCGATATCGTATCTTTGGATAAACCGCAGCTGCTTGGATACGACAAGTGTGCATACGATAAGACCCACGGAGATGACAAACTGGAAAACAATCAAGAAACTACGCATTCCAGAGCCTTTAGCGCCAAATCTAGCCTGACTCTTCAATGTTTGGACCGGCCGGAACGATGAGAGAAAAAACGCTGGATAACTTCCTGCAAGCAAGCCGGTCACAACGGTCACAAAAAGTAGAGTCAGAACGATGGAGAAATTGGCCTTGGAGAGGAGTGCTAAAGATTTGCCGGTAAAGAGGTTAAACTGTGGAAGGGCAATTTCCACCAGGAGCAGAGACAGCGCTAGCGAGAGGAAGGCCACCAACAGAGCCTCCCCCAGGAACTGTCTGATGATCTGCGACCGCATGGCACCGATAACTTTGCGCATTCCCACTTCTCTGGCTCTCCGGGAAGACCGTGCTGTGGTCAGATTCATGAAATTCACGCACGCCATGAGCAGGATAAAAACTGCGATCACAGAGAAAATGGTGACTGTTTTTATGCTGCCGGGACGGACACGTTCGTACAGGTGGACTTTTGTCAAAGGTTGGAGGACTGGAGAATAGGTCGCCTCAGGATCCTCATATTCTTGGTATATACCCGCGATCTTGGTCGTAAAGTCCTCGATCGATACATTGGGCCGCAGAAGAATAAAACAGGGCCCCATCCACTCCTCCCACCGGGCCAGACGGTCCTCCCCCAGAAGCTCCACCTGTGTTACAAGGTCGAACTGAAGGTGGGAATTCGTGGGGATATCCTCGATGACACCGGTCACTGTAAAATCCGCATCCTCTCGGGTCAGGTAGAGCACTTTGCCAATCGGGTCTTCTTTCCCGAAATATTTCTGCGCGGTGGATTCTGTGATGACGATGGCATCTCTGTCTTTGAGGGCCGTATCCGGATTACCTTTGATGAATGGAAAAGAAAACATCCGGAAAAAGCCGGGGTCCGTGAGACAGATGTTGTCCTCCTCGAACTTTTTGTCTCCGTAGATCACGAGCGATCCATACCAGGGCCAGACCCGGGCAAACTCTTCGACCTCCTGGTAGAGGGATTTTAATGCCGGCGCCAGAGCGTAGGTTGGATTGGGGATAAAATCGCCGTCTTGTGTTTTATTCACGAGCCTGAAGATCCTGTCTTTTTTCTCGTGAAAACGGTCAAAACTCAATTCATCCTTCACCCAGAGTCCGATCAAAATGAAACAGGCCATGCCGATGGTCAGCCCTAAAATATTGATGAATGAGTAGCCTTTTTGCCTGATGAGCGCTCGAAGCGCCACTTTGAGATAGCTTCTGAACATCGTCATCCTCCAAATGAATGTTTCAATGAGGAATGAATAGAAAAGGGAGGTCATCTGTAAAACAGATTGGACCTGGGCCCTAAAGACGCCTTTCTCCTTTAATGTCTGTCGATACCGGGCTGCCAGGTCTTCTTCTGCTGAGAGCAGCATCTCTTCATCGGCGTAACGCCGCAGAAGGAATCTGGCAAAACGGGAGAATCGGAATTCCTTATCTATCATGATTTGGCTTTATTTTTGAGGTCGGGCACACCCAACCAAACAGATTTGTTCACTTCCTGTATGGATGCGAGCTTCTTCATCCCGAGAAAGGAGAGCTTGTAGTAGATCCGTGGCCGCCCTCCCTTTTCGGTGGAGCCTTTGGCCTGGTAGGTTTCGACATAGCCGTTCTTCTTCAAGCGACTCAGGGGCGCATAGATGGCGCCCGACATCCACTCGATACCCGTGTCTTTCCCCACCAGGTCTCGGATCGAAATTCCATAGGCATTGTCTTTCAACTTCCAGATGGCCAGAAGGAGTATTTCCTCGATCCTGGATAAGTAGTTCATATCAATCCTCCTCTCAGTTATATTCACTTATTAGTATTCGATTAATAGTATTCATATTATACAATACGCGCAACTCAAAATAAAGTTCAACGTAAATTTAAAAATTTTGCATACTATTTCCTAACAGTCCATAAAGGCCGGATTTACCAATCCTGTGCATTCACTGCGTTTTGAATAAAAAAAGGGACAGTCCCCTTTTTCTAGGGGTGAAGCAAAAAGGGGACTGTCCCCTTTTCAGTGAGATGTAGGGACCGTTTCCCAAACGGTCCGTTCGGGGAACGGACCCTACAAAAAAAGGTGCTATCCTCTTTTTATAGTCGAAAGAGGAAGAGACCGTTTCCCTGATCGTTTCGCACCAAGAAATGAGATAAGTTAGATATCTTTAGGACTTTTGATTATAAAACCTCTCTGTGCTATAAAATACGTTCATACATTTGATAGAAGCGTTGCTGTGGCTTAGGAAAGATATCCTTTAAATGAGAACAAAAATATTCCCGGTCCTTTTTGTTGTGCTTCTTTTGCTTACTGCGGCTGATGTGAATGCAACCGGTTATAGACTTTATGAGCTGGGCGCCAAAGCGGCCACTCTTGCTGGTGCCTTTACCGGCAGTGCGGACAACACATCGGCCATATACTACAATCCTGCGGGACTCGCCTTCCAGAACGGTCTGGGATTCAGGCTTAATGTCGTCTATTTTAACCTCAAACACTCCGCTTATGTTCCGGATGAAGATGCGACATATAATAGTGCCAACGGCCAGTTAAGAGGCTCAGTTTTTGTCGCTTACACTTTTATCGATAGGATCAGCATCGGTGTCGGTTATTTTCAGCCCCATACTATCGAGACCGACTGGCATACGGACTGGCCCGGCGTTACCCTCTCCCTAAACTCGAGATTGAATACCAACTATTTTCGATCTGTACTCGCATTTAAGTTCAATGACATGCTTTCCATAGGGATTGGTTTGGATATCGTTCGTGCTACGACCCACTGGAATCACAATCGCACGTTCTCTTCTCCACTCTACACGTTTAAAGAAGATGTTCCTACCGAAATAGACACAAGCGGTACGGGCACTGGTTTTGCCGCTGGAATCCTCTTCCGGCCGAGCGATAAGATCGGGATCGGGATCAGATATCAGCACAAAGTGGAGATTGATCTGGAAGGAAGGACAAAATTTGGCACAATCGGGAGTACTACCTACCTCCCACATCCCACACGCCCGAACATTACTGTCAGTGACCTGATGGATGATTTTTACTCATATGAGAATGTGACATCTTCAATAACTATGCCTGCGGAATTTGTGATCGGGATAAAGGTCGCACCCATAAAAAAACTAACGTTTCATTTGGATGTCAACTGGACCGGATGGAGTGAGTTCAAAGGGATCAAATTCAACACTGT
>JAGLRY010000242.1 GCA_023135995.1 Candidatus Aminicenantota bacterium
AGCAGGTGAATCTGAATGTGTTCGAGCTGTCCATCCATTCGTTCGACAGCCGCGATATGGTTTGGCCAGCATGTGGAATCACCATCCCATTGCAGTATTTCTTCGAAGGCATATCGGACCGGAACTTTAATCCCTATTTTGTGGATATTCAGTACTGAATACTTTGTGACATCTATCCCCAGTCTCTGCATGATCCGGTAACTGTAGTCTTCTCTTTCTGCCTCTGTTTTGAACTCCACCAATGTCGGGATATTAGGTTTATGAAGGAAAAAAAGCTAATATCAGATAGAAGTCCACTACTTCTTGATGGGGGAGTTTTCATGTCGTTTTCATAATCACATTCTGAATCGTATTAATTAAATAAATGCAGTGTAGCATAATGTTCTGATAAGAGGAATGTAATCTGCCAAACGATGCCAATAGAAATGCTGGCCATACCATCTTCATGGATGTTTCGTTTCAAAAGAATTAGGATGGATTTTCCGGATCTCATTTTCAATAATATTTTTTTACGCATGATTCTTGCTATGAAATGTCTCCGGTTGGACCAATTACATTCTATCCTTGAAAATATCAGAATGGATTGACAGTAATTTAACCATATGTCTTGACAACATCTCTAATATTTTATTATTTTACATTTGAATCCGAGGGAAAAGATAGAAGTAATAGTAAATATCTATTTTATAGATACACTAATTCCTCGATATTTATGAGAGTTAAAAACCTGGATAATTCACGGCCCCAAGTTGGTACAGATGCATTGTATGAAACATAAAGCTGAGGTTATCCTCGATAATTGCGTATGGGTGCACAACGAAGCCCCTGCAGATGATGGAGATCCGCTTGCATGAAGTCAATAAAAGAGAATCGTTTAATTTAGGGAAATATCCCGGGAATATCCTAAGTGGCAGAAGGAAAACACGATGAAAAACAGGAGAGATTCTACGTTATTGGCCGAAATCCGTAAGTTTGGCCTATTCGATACTAATGCTTGTTATCAATGTGGAAGCTGCACCCTTATCTGTGAATTAACCAATAGCGCAGCTTCATTTCCAAGGAAAATTATTCGCTATGTACTTTTAGGATTGAAAGACCTGTTACACAGTTGCCTAGAGCCATGGATCTGTCATGACTGTGGCGATTGTTCCAGCATATGCCCTCGAGAGTCAGAGCCAAGAGAATCAATGGCTACGCTTCGCCGCTATCTGTCCGCTCAATATGACTGGACAGGCATCTCTTCGAAGCTCAGCCGCTCAAAGATATGGTATATAGGCTCTCTTTCCGTTGTGGGAGCTCTGGTTTTACTTCTTGTTGTCCTTTATCATTCATATGTCGTTAACCTTCCACTCTCTTATTTTATTTCAACCTCCATGGGCCTGGAACATATGTACGGTACGATTAAATATTTTACACTTGGAGTTATTTTTATACCTTTATTCTTTTTGATCTCCTTCGCTTTTCGTATGTTCTGGCTCACAATTTATAGAGGAAGTCATGTAAAAATACCTCTTCATTTATACATCACTGAAGTAAAGACTTATGTATTGCATTCGGTGACTCATAAAAAACTTAGTGAATGCCCAGAGAAGATACGATGGCCAATACACTGGCTGCTTGCATTCGGATGCACGATCATACTTGTATTTCTTATTTTCTTTCTGCGGTGGTTCCAGACAGATAATATTTACCCTGTTTATTATCCCCAGAGATGGATGGGCTATTTAGCTACTATTTTTATAGTTTTTGGCTCAATGAATATATTGTTCGGACGAATTAAAAAACGGGAAGAAATATACAAATCCTCCAAGTTTGAAGACTTTATATTTCCGATTTTTTTACTATTAACTGCTGTAAGCGGGATAGTAGTTCATATCTCTAGGTATTTGGGATTTGAGATTATATCCCATTATTTGTATGTGCTTCATTTGGTGATAGTTATTCCGGTACTGGTTGTGGAAATCCCATTCGGTAAATGGAGCCACATGCTTTACAGGCCGCTTGCGATTTACTTTCAGGCGGTTAAAGAAAAGGCAATGCAACAACAGTCGCATGAAGAAGCCATTTTCGAACAGACAGCATAGCAAAATGCACAAAAAACAAGTCGGCGCTGCACTAGTAGTAGGCGGTGGAATTGGCGGTATGCAGGCAGCGCTTGATTTAACAGCATCTGGAATAAAAGTCTATCTGGTTGATACTAAATCATCTATCGGTGGAGTCATGTCTCAACTCGATAAGACTTTTCCTACAAACGAATGTGCAATGTGTACCATGGCGCCAAGGCTTGTTGAATTAAGTAGAAATAAGGATGTTGAAATAATAACTCTCTCAGATGTGGACAGAATAGATGGTGAGCCAGGCAATTTCAGAGTAACTTTGAAGAAAAGAGCACGGTACATAGATGAGGGAAAATGTACTGGATGCGGTGAATGCGAAGATATATGCCCGATTAGGTTACCCGATGAACATAATATGCATCTGATAAAGACAAAAGCAATAAATCGCCTATATCCACAGGCTATCCCGAATACTTATGTCATTGAAAAATTAGGCCAATCTCCCTGTAGGTTTGCCTGCCCTGCTGGGCAGAAAGCTCAAGGTTACATTGCGTTAATTAAAGAAAAGCGCTATGAAGATGCTTACCATGTTATCCTTCGAGATAATCCTTTCCCTTCAGTTTGTGGCCGTGTCTGCATGCGTTACTGTGAAGAAGAATGTACGAGAGGGCGTGTTGATGAGCCGGTTTCCATTATGAACCTGAAAAGGTATGTTGCTGACTGGGCTTATGAGAGAAAGATATCAAATAGAAGCTCTCTTGGCGAAGAAAGAAATAACAAGAAGGATCCCAAAAGAGTGGCAGTCGTTGGCTCAGGACCTGCGGGATTGACTGCTGCTCGAGACCTGAGCGATCTAGGGTATTCCGTTACAGTCTTCGAAACCCTTTCAGAACCTGGAGGGATGATTCGTTTCGGGGTGCCTGAATACAGGTTGCCGAAAGCGAGATTGGAATGGGATATCAAGAATATTTTGTCTAACAGAATTGAATTGAGAACAAATCATAAAATAGAAAGTATCGATTCTCTCCTCCATGGCGGATTTCATGCAGTCTTTATCGCTACGGGATTTCATGAGGCCAAGAAGTTACCTATTCCTGGAAGCGATCTGCCAGATGTCGAGACTTGTACGGACTTCCTCCGCGCTGTAGCAATGGGCGAAGAGCTAAAGCTAAAGAAGCGAATACTCATTTTGGGAGGAGGTAATGTTGCTATCGATGTTGCCCGAACAGCAATAAGACTGGGTGCCGAAGAAGTTCGTCTTGCTTGTCTGGAGCCGCGAGAAAAGGTTCCAGCTGATCTCCGGGAAATCGAAGATGCGGAAAATGAGGGTGTCATGTTTTTTCCTTCACGTTCCTTCCTTGAGATTTGCTCACAGAATGGTAATGTCTCAGGGGTCAGGTGCGGCAGAGTGAATTTCCACGGATTTGATGAGGATGGAAAACCCCTTATGGACGTAATAAAAGGTTCTGAACACACGATTGAGGCTGATATGGTAATTTTTGCCGTTGGATTAGCACCGGAGATACCCTTTATCCATGAAGGAATAGCATTGACAAAATTCGGAACAATTAAAGTCGATGAGAATACGCTGGCCACTTCAAAACAAGGCGTATTTGCAGGCGGGGATGTCGTTCACGGGATTAACTTCCAGTATATTATTGAGGCTATTGCATCTGGCCATCGAGCAGCTCAATCAATCGATCTCTATCTAAAAGGTGAAGATCTCAAGCCGATTGAGCCTTTGATGTCAAAAGTAGAATTGTCAGATGAGGAAATACAAAAAAAGATAAAAAGTAAAGATAAGCGACACTTGCCTCCTGTTTTACCTGTTGAAGACAGAAAAAGAAACTTTGTTGAATGTCAACAGGGTTTAACGGAAGAAGAAGCTATAAAAGAGGCAAATCGCTGCCTTGAATGCGGTATCTGTTCTGAGTGTTTGCTGTGTATGGAAAAATGTGAAGCAGAAGCCATTAATCATGAGATGCCAAGAGAAGAAATTAGGGAATTAGAGGTAGGTGCAGTAATCCTGTCCCCAGGATATGATGTTTTTGATGCAGGGAAGAAAGAGGAATTGGGTTATGGTCGATATCCAAATGTCTTGAATGCTCTCGAATTTGAAAGGATATTATCTCCTTCAGGTCCATTCTCAGGGGAAGTTCTAAGGCCCTATGATAAAAAGACACCAGAGCGCATTGCCTTCATTCAGTGTGTAGGGTCGCGTGATTTTGAAAGGGATTATTGTTCTTCTGTATGCTGTATGTATGCCACAAAAGAAGCGATCATCGCCAAAGAACATGTCAAGGGAGATTTAGAGTGTGACATATTTTTCATGGATATGCGTGCATTTGGAAAAGGATTTGATGAGTATTATCAAAGGGCAAAGAAACTAGGCGTAAATTATATCCGATGTCGTCCACCTAGTGTAGAAGAGATGCCTCAAACAAGAAATCTCAAAGTTACATATCTAACCGAAGGGGATCAGAAGGTTTCACGTGTGTATGATATGGTTGTTTTGTCTGTAGGGATGCAGCCGCCGAAGTCTGCACAAAAGATTGCAGAAAAATTTGGAATTGAATTGAATGAGGCAAGTTTCTGCAATACATCTGTTTTTGAGCCGGTTGAAACCACACGAGAAGGAATATATGCATCTGGTCCGTTCACAGAACCCAAGGATATACCTGAAACGGTAATGCAGGCTTCGAGTGCAGCCTCAAGGGTTTTATCACTTTTAAAAGATGTAAAAGGAAGCCTGATAAAACCAAAGGAATTTCCGCCGGAGAAAAACGTCAGAGGAAAGGAGCCAAAGATTGGTGTTTTTGTGTGCCATTGCGGCACAAATATTGCTTCTGTGGTGAATGTTCCTGAGGTCGTTGAATATGTAAACACACTTCCAGATGTTGTCTATGCGGAGAATAATCTATACACCTGTTCACAGGATACCCAGGAGAAAATAAAAAAGGTAATATTAGAACATGACTTGAATCGTGTCGTAGTTGCCTCCTGCACTCCGAGAACTCATGAACCTCTCTTCAGAGACACTATCCAGGAGGGGGGACTGAATCCCTATCTCTTTGAAATGGCAAACATTCGTGACCAGTGCTCATGGGTGCACATACATGAGCCTGAAAGGGCCACAGAAAAGGCTAAAGACCTTCTGAGAATGGCAGTTGCCAAAGCAAGGTTATTAGAACCGCTGAAAAGAAGGTTAGTTGAGGTGAATAAATCTGCGCTTGTTATTGGAGGAGGACTTTCTGGTATGACCTCCTCACTCGAACTGGCATCTCTTGGATTTGACGTTTATTTAGTGGAGAAAGAGAATGAACTCGGAGGACACCTAAGACATATTTACTATTTACTCAACGGAGAAAATCCTCAGGATAGACTGAGACATCTTGTTGAAAGAATACAAGAGGCCGATCAAATTCATTTGTTAACAGAAACAAATATTAAATCTATGGAGGGCTCGATTGGAAATTTCAAAACAGTGGTTACTAATAACGGAGATTCAAGAGAAATAGAGCATGGCGTGGTGGTTGTAGCGACTGGTGCTAAAGAGTATAAACCTGAAGAGTATTTATACGGTCAGAATAAAGGAGTAATGACCCAACTCGAATTTGAAGATTGCTTGAAAAGAGGCACGTGGTATTCTCCTTCTGATTATCAACCTTTAAAAACAGTTGTTATGATTCAATGCGTTGGCTCTCGTGATGAAGAAAGACCCTATTGTTCGAGGGTATGTTGTGCAGAGGCCATCAAGAATGCAATAAAAATAAAAGAACTTTCATCTGAAACAGATGTCTGTATACTCTACAGAGATGTGCGAGTTTATGGTTTTAGAGAAAGTTACTATACAAAGGCAAGAGAACTGGGTGTCGTTTTCATAAGATACGAAGAAGACTTTAAGCCTGAAGTTATAAGAACTGGCAAGAAGTTACTGGTCAAGGTTTTTGACCAGATTTTAAGAGTGCCGCTTGAGATATCTGCGGATTTACTCATATTGTCAGCTGGGATAATTCCAAATGATGAGAATGAAGCAGTTGCTCAACTCTTAAAAGTTCCGTTAAACAATGAGAAATTTTTTCTTGAAGCACATATGAAGTTGCGTCCGGTTGAGTTTGCCAAAGATGGTGTGTACGTATGTGGCTTAGCTCATTCAGCTAAAGCGATAGAAGAAGGAATAATCCAGGCCCAGGCCGCGGCCTCGCGGGCAGCTACAGTACTTTCAAAAGATTGTATTGAATTGGAGGCCAACATATCTGAAGTCGTAGATGAAAAATGTGATGGGTGTGCATACTGTATAGATCCTTGTCCATATAACGCACTCACATTAATTGAATACATGAGGGACGGAAAAATAAAGAAGACAGTGGAAACAAATGAGGTCGCCTGTAAGGGGTGTGGGTGTTGTCAAGCCACATGTCCGAAGGAAGGAATATTTGTCAGGGGCTTTACGCTGAAACAGTTTGCAGTACAGATAAACGCCGCTTTGGGAATAGAGTGACACTAATGGGCAATATGAGTCATAATGCGGAAATCGAGGAATTGGAGACAAAGTCTTAAATCTACTTATAACCGAAAAGCATACTATAAATGATCAACAGGATCAGCGAAATACCGATAAAGAGGAAGGTATAACCAAAGATCTTCACCAGCATCATTTTTTTTGGGGATATTTCCTTGAGGACAACGACTTTCTTTAACTGTCCCGATTCTTTCAAGTATTTGTATTCTTCAGGACGATCTTCTTTGTATTCATCGAGGGGGACCAAGCCTGTAAAAATGACTGGATCGAGGGGGAAGGATTCTGGACGCAGATGGGTGTTGAAGAAATGAATTGTGAAGATAAAGCCAACAGCCAGAAGCGCTTCGTCGCTGTGGATGATCATGGCCACGTTGATGAACCACCCAGGCAGGAGTTTGGTGAAGAATTCCGGGAACCACAGGATCAGCCCTGAAAATCCGATGATCCCGATCCCCCAGAAAACGGCCATATAATCGAACTTCTCCCAGTAGGTCCAGCGTCCATATGCAGGTCGAGGGCCCAACCCGAGAAACCATTTGATCGAGCCTATAAAATCCTTGAGGTCTTTTTTGTTAAACCAGAGAGCGCGGCCTCCAAAGATCAACTGACGGATAGTTGCCTTCGTTTTGATCTTTAATCTGATCATGGAGTATATGTGAGCGAAGAAGTATCCGAAGGTGATTACCGCAGAAAATCTGTGAATGCGTCCGGCCGCCTCTACTCCGCCAAGCATATCGGCTAGAAATCTTGCCCAGGACATGCTGGCAAACTTGAGCATCATACCTGTCAGCGCCAATCCCATAAAACTCAGAATCACAAAGATGTGCATGACTCTCTGTTCTGTTGTGAACCGCTGGATGTAATACCTCTTGTGGATCTTTTCCGCTTTTCTTTTTTCTTTGAGGTATTTGTAGGACCGAGGCATCCAGAGTAGAGTGTGAACACCGAAAAAACTGAAAACGACGATAAGCAATCCGGTCATGGCCCAAAAAGTGAAATACAGTATGGGATATTTCTGCCTGTCGTGATGAGTGGCATGTGTTAGGTAGCCCGTGAAACGCCGATTGGCATCCTGATGGCATTTCTGACAGGTTTCGACCACTCTGTTGAATCCCACATGGGATTCCGGATCATCAACTTTCATAACATCATGGGAGCCATGACAATCCGAACACTTGGCAGCTTTTAGATAGCCCAACGTGTAAGCTTTTCCATGGAGGGTTTCTGTGTAGGTTTCTGAGAGGTCTTCATGGCAGGAACCGCACTGATGAGTGACTTCTGCCATGAACTGATCCTGCTCGATGTGCTTGATTTTATGGGCAGAGTGACAGTCTTCGCAATTGGGCAGCTTCTCGGTTGTTTCAGAGACAGTTGGACTGTGAATGCTGTTCTCAAAATCTTTATAAATGCCCTCGTGGCATGTGGCACAGGTTGAGGGAAGATTTTCGTGATGAACGGATGATCGTTCATCCTCATGGACCAGGATAAAATGAGTGTTGTGGCAATCTGTACAGACCGCACT
>JAGLRY010000243.1 GCA_023135995.1 Candidatus Aminicenantota bacterium
ACAATCTGATCTAACGACTTGATTAAATTCTGGAATTGTTTATTATTTTAGGGGGCGCTCGAGTCAGAGAGTGTCACCGCAGATCCAACCCGGACAAGGATCGAGGAAAACGATAAAAAATGGCTGAAAAAAGTGCAAAGGAAGCTGCTTCTTCTTTAGATTTCATCAGGACGATCATCGAAGAAGATATCAAAGTCAACAAGAATGACGGACGGGTCCACACCCGCTTCCCTCCCGAGCCGAACGGATACCTGCACATCGGTCACGCCAAATCCATCTGTCTGAATTTCGGGCTGGCCCGGGAGTATAAAGGCCTCTGTAACCTGAGGTTCGACGACACGAATCCCACAAAAGAAGAAGTGGAATATGTGGACTCCATCAAAGAGGATATTCGATGGTTGGGATTCGATTGGAAGGATCGAGAGTACTATGCATCCGATTACTTTGAAACACTCTATGGTTATGCCATTCAGTTGATCAAGGCCGGCAAGGCCTATGTGGACGACCTCAGTGCAGATGAGATCAGGGAGTTCAGGGGCACTCTGACAGAGCCAGGGAAAGAGAGTCCCTTTCGCAACAGATCCATCCAAGAGAACCTCGACCTCTTCGAACGCATGCGGGCAGGAGAATTCCCGGACGGTGCAAGAACCCTTCGCGCCAAGATCGACATGGCTTCGGGGAACCTGAACATGAGAGATCCTGTCATGTACCGCATTCTCCGTGCGTCACACCACAGAACCGGAAACGATTGGTGTATCTATGCCACATACGACTGGGCTCACGGACAATCGGACTCCATCGAGGGTATCACCCATTCTATCTGCACGCTGGAATTCGAAGGCCATCGGCCTCTTTACAACTGGTTCATCGAGCAGTTGGGCATTTTCCCATCCCGACAAATCGAATTCGCCCGTCTCAACTTGTCTTATACGGTGATAAGCAAAAGAAAACTTCTTCAACTCGTGGAAGAGGGGCAAGTATCAGGATGGGATGATCCGCGCATGCCGACAATCTCGGGAATGCGGAGGCGTGGCTACACACCGGAGGCCATCCGGGATTTCTGTGACCGGATCGGGGTTGCCAAGAGAGAAAGCACAGTCGATATCGCCCTCCTGGAGCACTGTCTTCGCGAAGACCTCAACAGACGAGCCCAGCGTGTCATGGCTGTTCTGCGTCCGATCCGTCTGGTGATCGATAACTACCCCGAAGACAAGCTCGAAATGCTGGAGGCTGTGAATAATCCGGAAGATGAGAGCATGGGCACACGAAAGGTCCCATTTTCCCGGATCCTCTATATTGAACGGGAAGACTTTCGCGAGGATCCGCCCAAAAAATACTTCCGCCTGGCTCCGGGCCGTGAGGTCCGGCTGAAACATGCCTATTATGTGACCTGTAAAAATGTGATCGAAGATGATAATACCGGGGAGATTGTGGAGGTCCACTGCACATACGACCCTGAGACGAGAGGTGGATGGGCTAAAGACGGGCGCAGAGTCAAGGGAACTCTGCACTGGGTCTCTGCCGATCATGCGATCGATGTTGAAGTCCGCCTCTACGATCATCTCTTCACCCTCGAAGATTCCAGCAATGTCACTGAAGGGACTGATTTCAAAGATTACTTGAATCCCAGATCGCTGGAGACTCTGACAGACTGCAAGATGGAACCCAGCCTGAAGGATGCGGCACCCGGAGATCGATTTCAATTCTTGAGACAGGGCTACTTTTGCGCAGATGCTGATTCCACCAAAGAAAAGCTTGTGTTCAACCGGACTGTTTCGCTGAGAGACACCTGGGCGAAAATCGAAAAAGCGCTGAAGACAAAAGGGTGACCAATTCAAGTCGAATGACAGACTCAAGCAGGTTTTTAGGCTGCATGCTGGGCAGTGCTCTCGGTGATGCGATCGGCGAGCTCGCTTTTCACAACACAAGCATGGAACGCCTGAGCTACAAACTAGAGCTGGTAAAGGAGCTGATCTATACAGACGATACAGCGATGGCCATCGGGATCGCTGAATCCCTTTTAGAGAGGAAAAACCTTAATCCGGAGCACTTGGGGGAGACGTTCAGAAAGAATTTCAAGCACGAGCCATGGCGGGGCTATGCTTCAGGCCCTCCTACGATCTTTGCTGCGGTCACTCAAACAGGGGCGACCTATATAGAGGCCGCAAAATCTCTGTTCGGCAGGAGGGGTTCCTTTGGGAATGGCGCAGCCATGAGGGTCGCACCCATTGGCCTTGTATACAGAGACTCATCAGATCTCTATGAAACAGCAAGGCTCTCCGCATCCGTCACGCATGCTCATCCTGTAGGCATCGACGGCGCTGCTGTCCAGGCAAAGGCTGTGGCCCTTGCAGTGGACCTTGATCCTACTCAAGAATTCTTCCCTGCTGAATTTCTAAGCGTTCTTATTGATTTTGCCCGGACGCCACAAATGAAAACCAAACTCCTTTTGGTTCAAAGATTGATCGCAGAGAATGTTTCTCCGATGAGAGCAGCACAACAGATCGGTCGGTCAGTCATGGCCCACGAATCGCTTCCATTTTCGATCTATTCTTTTCTCCTTACCCCCCGATCATTCGAAAACTGCCTCTTCTGTTCCATCTTGAACGGAGGAGACAGGGATACACTCGGGGCCATGGCCTGTGCTATCTCAGGCGCCTACCTTGGGGTCGAGGCCCTCCCTCAAATCTGGCTAAAAAAGCTCGAAAACAGAACTTACATCCAAGAATTAACTCTCAAGCTGACTGAGATCAAGGCAGC
>JAGLRY010000244.1 GCA_023135995.1 Candidatus Aminicenantota bacterium
TCGTGTTTTTTGGGTCCATTTCCAGAGACTTGGCGTAGAACTTAATGGCTTTGTCCTTCTCCCCATTCTCCATATAAGCTTCAGCCAAACTGTCATAGCCATTGGCATACTTGGGATACATTTCGATATTCAGTTTAAAGATTGTTATGGCGGCTTCTGGATCTTTCATTCCCTGCAGAACCATATAACCTACCGTATTCAGTTCCCTCGGCTGAAAAATATAATCCTTGGGAGAATTTGTCTTGAGGTCACGGTACTGGGCGATGGCCGCTTTTACACCTTTATCTCGGATGGTTTTTCCGATCACATCAGCAATAGACCTTTTGGGCAGGCCATAAGGCTTATCATACAGGATGTTGATGATCCCATCGCTCATTGCGCCAAGCGCTGTCCCTCCTGTGTTGTTAAAGAGCACAACCACATGCCTTTCCTCAACCAGGCGATCGATCAGTGTGTTAAAACCGTTGATCCCTCCACCATGGGCGATCCGTTTCACCTTGTCTTTGGATTTGGGGAAGGATTTTTCTCCCACCATCCACCCGTAGGCATAAAACATCGCACCCGCAGGAACGTGAGGTTTGAACATGAGCGCTTTCATTTCTTTGGACAAGAGTTTATCTGTGTAGAGAACCTGGTCCCACAAATAAAGGTCTTCCACCGTCGAATACAGGGAACCCGCTGCATAGGGTTGAGACATATCCAGGTATGGAGCGTTGACATATTCCCCTGCTCTTTTTTCATACCCAGCAGCCCGGTTGAGGATGAGTGTGTCATGATGATCGTACCCTGTATTTTTCATCCCCACTGGATCCAAGATCTTTGCCTTCAAGACATCTTCATACGTTTTTCCAGTGACTTCTTCAATAATCGCACCCAAGAGGAAATATCCGGAATTGTTGTAGACAAATTTGGAGCCAGGCTCGAATTCCAAATCGCCGCTGCAATACGTCTTTATAAATTCATCCACAGGGTAAGGATCACGGCTGATATCTTCAAGAAAGCGAGGCAAACCCGTGTAGCTGGGAATACCGGACGTGTGTGTCAACAAATGGTGGACTGTCACTTTTTCTCCTGTGTCCTTCCGGTAATAAGGCAAATAATCGGTTAGCTTCCCTTCCAGGTCGATCTTTCCTTTTTCCACCAGCTGAAGGATCAGCATGGATGTAAACTGTTTGGTGACCGAACCGATTCTGAATTTTGTGTTCGGTTTATTGGGAATGTTCCATTCCATTTGGGCAAGGCCGTACCCTTTTTTGAAGATGACTTTTCCGCCTTCTGAAACCAACACGGATCCATTAAACTGGCCATATTCATGATAAACCTTCATAAGTTCATCGATCTTGTCGGCCTTATCCTGGGAAAAGACGTTCGCTTGAAAAACAAACGCCGCCAAAAAAATGATAACAAAAAGTGTAATCAGCGAAGACGTATTCTTTTGAAGCATATTATACCTCCTTTCCAATTGATAGCCTTCCAAAACTGGCCTGATCAAAAGATATCCGAAAGCTCAATAATACATACGTAATACTCTTATAGATAGTTGCTCCTCAGGATCCAGTGAATAAAAAAGTCGGATTCACAGGACATCCGAACTGGAGTTCCCCCAAAAATTAGCCTAAAGAAGGGCTAACTTTATTTATTTCTATCAATTACAACAAATCGCATGTGGAAATGTAAAAAATGGGGGAACTTTTATCAGGGATTGAATTAAAATTGGGCCTCAGGACGCCAAGCCCGAAGGCTTGCGTAAGTTGATTTCTCAGAGAAGGCCCCAAATGAATTATGCCAGAATCGCTCAGCCGTTTGTACCATCAAAGGACTGGGCAGAGATGTTTCGTAAGGTGTATGAAGTTGATCCTCTGTTGTGCCCCTCGTGTGGAGGCAAGATGTCAATCATCTCTTTCATAGAAGATCATAAAGTTATCGACAAGATTATCGCTCACCTCAAACTCACCTTCATGTTGAGCTTTTTTCATAATATTCTTCGTGAATATATCTCTTCTCCCGATTTCTTTGTGTTTGACCACAAAGTTTCGCTATGATATAGGCTGTAAGGGATGTCAGAGGGAGAGATGCCCATGTTTTCGATTCATGCAACAAAGCCGGTGGGATGGGAAAACAGCATACTCAATTCGCAATTCTGACTATTCAGCGCACGCTATTCATACCTGAGGGCATCGACAGGATTTGCAAGTGCTGCCTTGATGGATTGGAAGCTCACGGTCAGAAGGGTAATAACGAGAGCTAAAACCGCCGAGCCGATAAATATGACTGGGTTGATTGATGTCCGGTAGACAAAGTTCTTCATCCAGTTGTGCATCACGACATAACTCACAGGCCAGGCGATGACATTCGCCAGGACCACAAGGATCAAGATTTCCTTGGTAAGCAGGCCGACTATGCTAAAAAGCGAAGCGCCGTGGATTTTGCGTATCCCGATCTCTTTGGTCCTCTCTTCCGCCATAAAGGACACCAATCCCAACAGCCCCAGACAGGCTATCAGGATGGAGATCAGAGCAAAGTAAGAAAATTCCCTGCCTAGCCGCTGTTCCCTGCGGAAAGTTCCGTCAAAGATGTTTTCCATCATTTCATAACCGAAAGGATTTTCCTGGTCGATTTCCTTCCACTTGTGTTCCAGTCGGGATATCAGGCCTGGGAGGTTGTCCGTTTCCACTTTAAGATTGACTATATCGAATCTCTCCGGCCTGACCCGCATGATCAAAGGGGCTATTTCCTCCCGAAATGAGCGAAAATGAAAATCCCTCAAAACTCCGATCACCGGGCCTAGGGCCGTTTCATCATTATCATCCGAACTCCTGAGTTCGATTTGTTTACCCAGTGCAGAATCCCATCCGAACTTCTTCACGGCCGCTTCATTCACGATATAACCATACAAAGCATCCGCTTTATTCTCTCTCTTAAAATTCCGGCCTTCCGCCAGCTCCATTTCCATGGTAGGGATGAAATCGTGGTCAACATACAAGGTTCTGACAAAGATCATATCCTCCTCAAAACCCTCAGGCCTGTAGGCTTTAAGGTCCTGGCCCAAAAATGGTATGAAACCGGATACGGTGGCATTGACCACGCCGGGCACCTTGAGGAGTTCATTCTTGACGGTTTCATAATGTTTCCTCAATTCAGGATTATTCATCCTGACGACTACTATTTTCTCTCTGTTAAAACCTATGGATTTGTTTTTTATGAAGTGCATCTGCATATAAATCAATCCGGTCCCTACCAATAGAATAATCGTAACAGCAAACTGAAAGACGATGAGAATTTTTCTGAGCCTCGAGCGGAATGTCCCCTTTTTGACAATCTCCCGGAACAGCGTAACGGCTGGAAAGGAAGAGAGATAGAAAGCAGGGTATCCGCCGGAGATCAAGCCCACAAACAGCACGAGGCCGATAACTTTCAGCATATTCATTCCCAGGTGCAGGCGGAGATCACCTCCAACCAGAGAGCCGAACGTGGGAAACAGGATTTCCGCCAAAAGCAAGCCCGCTCCCAGCGCAAGGCAGACGGTCAACAAGGACTCGCACATAAATTGAATTCCCAGCTGGAAACGGTTGGTTCCAAGAACCTTCCTGATCCCGATCTCCTTCAACCGTCTATGATATCTGGCCGTTGTCAGATTGACAAAATTGATACAGGCGACAAGCAGGATCAGAATGGCTATGGCCGTAAAAATATAAAGCTGGGATAAATTGGTCCGCAGAGAATACTCGCCGATGAGATCGGAATAGAGATGGATAGAGGTTATAGGCTGCAGGCGGTATCGGAAAACCGTAGTCGCCCACTCCCCGATGTGCTTTTCGTTGACCTCTTGAATCTTGGCTTCAAGAGCGTCAACCTGGGTGTTTTTTTCCAGGACGACATATGTGTAAAGAGTCAACTTTGACCAATTCGGATTTTCGAAATCCTCGTTGTTTGATGAGGAGAGGAGATAGCCAGGTTGCAGATGGGAATTAGTAGGGACATCTTTGAAAACACCGGTCACCTGGCGGTTTTCTCCGTTCATGAGAAGCGTTTTTCCCAGTGGATTCTCTTTACCGAAAAATTTCCTGGCCAATTTTTCTGACAGAGCTAGGGAATACGGTTCTTTGAGGATTTCTTTAGGATCACCCTGCAGCATAGAAAAGCTGAAGACATCAAAAAAAGAAGGATCGACGGTGAAACCCCACTCCTCATAAAAATCCTTATCCTTCACACGAAAGTTCACCCCAAACAAACCACGCATACGCGTAGCCTTCTTTATTTCAGAATATTCTTCGACCAGTGTCTGGGCCATGGGCGCAGACGTGTAGACCATATGCCTTTGATCCCCGGATTTGAGGGTGACCTCATTGCTGACTCTGTAAATCCTGTCTGCCTGAGCGTGGAATCTGTCAAAGCTCAGCTCGTGCTGGACCCAATAAAAAATAATAATAAAACTTGCCATCCCGATAGCCAACCCTGATAAGTTGAGAAAGGTATAGACTTTCTGCCTTTTCATGTGACGGAACGCCGATTTAAAATAGTTCTTCAGCATGTCTATGGCTCCTAAAGTGAAATATGCAGTATAGGAAGGGACCGATTTCAACGCCTGCATCCTGTACCAGGAGCGGGCTTTGCTCACTCCCTCATTTTGAACCTTTTCATCGAATTCCTCTTCCAGGTCTCCCAACGAGAGGAATTGCTCATCATACCAGGACATGAGAGAGAGGATCCACTTTGCTGCACAAGGCGGTCGGCGTTTTTTATCGGCCCCCATGATTAACTCTTTTCGGTGAGAAATTCCGGAATGCCGTCCCAGAGGGACCTGTGGAGTGCCCTCGCCTCCTCGAGAGCCTTGATCCCTGAAGAGGTCAGGGTGTAATACATCCTGCTTCGTCCGCCCCTCTCCCTGGTTGGCTGGCTCCGGATTTTCAAGACATATCCTTTACGGACCAACTGACCAAGCATGTTATAGAGGGTTCCATAAACAATATCGGTCTCTGTGACTTCCTCGATTTTTTTTCTTATAGTCACTCCATAGGCGTTGTCTTGAAGCCGCCAGATGGTCGTGAGGAGAATCTCTTCGGCCATCGTTAATCTGTTCATTTCAGCCTCTCAATATATTTATACGAAAATTACGTACAAATGTTTATAAAAATTTAAAATATTTTTTATATATGGCACTTAGAGCATAATCCGGTGCTTCCTCAGGGAAGTGTTGTTACTTGATCAAA
>JAGLRY010000245.1 GCA_023135995.1 Candidatus Aminicenantota bacterium
TCTTCGTCCAGGGACAGACAGCCAAGCACACACTACAGCCTGCCGTTGATTCCGACCAGTAAGCCAGGCACTGGGGAGAGTCCTCATACCAAGCTTGGTGGCCAGGGTTATTCCAGGGGCCTTTTATTTCAAAACTGGGCTCGTCGTCAAAAGAAAGACTATTTGACGGGCAAGCTTCGGCACACCGTTTGCACACTTTACAGAACTCCAGGAGGCCGAAATCAATCGGTTTGTCAACGGCCATAGGAAGGTTGGTAATAACCTTGCACAGGCGGACCATGGGCCCGAATTCCGGTGTGATCAGGCGGTTGGTCCGCCCCAGTTCCCCTAAGCCGGCGTCCACTGCAATGGCAACGCTCGAACCGAGATCATTGACGCTGGGAATAGCAACATAACCTAATCCCCGGATAAAATGCGCCAGGCCTGCTACCAGGAATTCACAGCGACTGTACCCCAAAGAGGAGCCGGCGCCGCTGATCGAGGAAGGTGAACAGGCAATATTATCCAGAGACATCTGGACGCTAAGGGCAATAGCGTACTTACATTTATCGGGTATGACCAGCTTTTCATCCTCTTCATAAGGCTCGTCCACGGCCTCAAATGCGATATTTTTTCTTCTTTCTGTGGCGTTGATGTGCCGCCGGTCATACACCGTTATGCCCAGTGTGGCGGCGCCGAAATAACGGGCAGCCGCTTTTATCATCCTTGTTGCCTCTTCCGGACTGGCGGAATATTTCGCCACTCCCCTTTGTTCCGGAGTCCTGACATTTTCACTGGTCCAGGCCCTGGTCCCCCGGTTCAATCCCCCCAGGCGAGAAATGACCCAGGCAGCATCCGAAAGAACCCTGTCTTCAAGCCTGAAGCCAGGACGTCCCTCCCGGAAATATTGCGCCGTTTTTTCTCTGCTTCTTTTCCTCAGTTCCCTAAGATTTTCCATTCCGTAATACTTGGACATGGAGCCAAAAACATTATTCATGGAATTAAACCGCTTGTACGAGTTGTCATCGACAGCCAATTTAGGCTTATCGATCTCTTTAACCCACCAGGGATGACCAAATTTTTTAGAAAATGTTGATGACGGTTTTTGTTCGTTTCTTGAGACGAAACCACCTCCGGCCGCCAATCCGGCTCCGCCTAGCCCAAATTTAACGAAGTCCCTCCGATTCATCATATTCCTCCTTTTGCCTGGATAGTTCAGGCTAATCCCTCACTCTTTATTTTCAATAGGCTCATGATATTTTTTCTTTCCAAGAGGTGACCACATTCCATAGCTTTCTTCATGAATCCGGCATTTGCCGATAGAGGTCCAATTGAAGCCATAGTTATATCCAAACCACAAATATTTATCTCCTCCCCCATTTTCTGTAGTGATGATATATCGCGCATCGACCTTTCCGATTCCGAGCACCTTTCTTCCGGGCAGAGCCGTATCTCCTTTATTCGCATCGAAAGGGATCCAGCCGTAAGGGGGAAGATAAACTTCTGTCCACCGGTGAAAGACATCATCGAAACTGGCATCGTCTCCCCGGCGGCTGACCGCGCCCACATACCGAATGGGAACGCCAAGGGCTCTGCAAAGAGCAATCATTGAATACGTATATTCAGAACAGGAACCCGTGCCTCGCTTCAGAACGGTCGGAGCGGGATTCCACCCGCCGAGCGGTTTGAGGTTGTAACTCAGGTTCATTCCCAGATAATCATAGACACGCCTGGCGATCCAATAGGGATTTTTTTCGTCACCGGCAATTTTGCGTGCAAGACTCTGGATGAATGGATCGTTGATTCTGTATTTGTCCCCGTCCTGAGTGTATTTATTCCTGATCTCTTCAGGAATGTCTTCAAGACCGCCGATTTTATCCGGATAGATGAAGTACTCAACCGTGTATATTTTTGCTTTGACCTTCCACCCCGGTTTGACGACCGAGTAACTTTTTAGGTCATTGAAGTGAAAATGAGCAATCCTCTGTTCCCATTGATCCAGTATAATCTCATCCGGTTCAGGATCGAACTGGATAGGACCCAAAAGGGCCTGGTTGTCGCGGTTGACGGGTATCGGAAGGTATATATCCAGAGTGTTCACTGTCCCGGGGCCGTAGTTTCTGAATTCCTTGATGAAGTGGAGAGACATCTGACGTTCATCCCATTTTGAAAGGATATCGCTGCAGAAGATTTTTATCTTGTATATCTCGTCATTTTCATAATCCACATTCCAGAGAGCATCATTCCCCCAGGCGAGTCCATAGGCAAAAGGACCATAGGCTCTTAGAGAGGAAAGGCAGAGGCCATCGGAGGGATCGACCAGATAGATCCGGTCTTCGCTTCTGTCCGTGACCCACAGATATTTACCGTCAAATGTCAGGCCTGCAGGCTCCCGTGCTGGAGAGGGAAAAACCTGAACCATCATCCCGTCTTCAGGGGAGATTTTGAGCAGGATATCTTGCTTGTGGTCGATGACCCAGATGTATTCTCCATCCCAGGCAAGGTCCCTGGGGTGTGAGCTGTTTGACTCCAGGATGGAAAGCGCTCTGCCTGTTTCAGGGTCAATGCGGTACATGGATTTTTCCCCGGAATCTATGTGCCAGAGATACTTTCCATCCCATGCCAGACCCTCCGGATGGTGGCCAGGGGAATCGAAACTCTTAAGGACAAGCCCGCTCTCCGGGTTGATCTGGTAAATTTTATCCGTATAAATATCCGCAATCCATAGATTTTGGCCGTCAAAGGCTAAGCCGGTAGGGCAAGGTCCGGGCGTTTTGACCACTTTTAAAATGTCACCGACCTTTGCCCAGTTCCTCTATAATCTGGTAGCGTCCTGCAAAGGTTGAGCCTGTGGTTAATTCTTCTCTAGGTGCTTCGATTGTTTTAGTTACAGCAAAGTCTTCAGCGGAGAGGAGTTGTGTTCCGCATTCACCACAGAATTTAAGGGTATCAGGATTGTCCATCTGACACTTTGGGCACTTTTTTGTCACGGTCTTCCCCTTTGATTTGACTGTGAAAAGGATATCAAGGCACAAGGGAAAGGTCAAATAGAATGGTGAGAATGTCGATTTGGATAATATTTTGTGCCGCCGGTTCGAGTCCGGCTAGGGGTGCCTGCTATAAATCCTCCTCACCGAACTCTTTGCCACATTCCAAACACCTGTAGATTGTCTTTTTTTCCATGTTTTCCATGACGACATGTTCGATGATAGAAGTGCTATCACAGTTTGGACATTTAATCTGTTGTTCCATGGTCATTCCCCATTAGTTATGACTGGGAAAAGAATATCAAGGAATGAGGAGACGTGTCAAATTGAAACCAATACAGAATACTATCCTATTTCACAAATATTACATAAAAATTGTTGAAAAGCGTTGAAATTATGGCACTAGGATTGAATCCCCGACCTTTGGATTCTAACTCTGAGAGTGATACAATTATTGGGGGCAGGTCATCACCGGACAGCACTGGGCATTTATTTATTCTTCTTTTCTTTTTTCAATCTTCGTTTTTCCTTTGGACTAAGC
>JAGLRY010000246.1 GCA_023135995.1 Candidatus Aminicenantota bacterium
ACAAGAATCACTGCGAAGACTGATTGAGTTTTGGACGGAAACGCTCGTCTTTTTAGTGTATTATATTTTTGCAAGAGTTTATCGTTGTCTTTGACTTAAATTCCTCTTCCATCCCATCTCTTGGTTCTTGTCATCCATAATAATGGTTTTGTAAAGTGAATTCAATAAGAAGGGTTTTAAGGATTGAGCGGCTGCAATCCGAAAGGCTTCACTTTACTTTTTTCTTTTTTCAAAAGACGTTTTCTTGCTTGAGATACGGTTCGATAGAAATCCCTTGCCGACCACTCTGTGTGGGATTCATCGATTTCTTGTTTACCGTATAGTTCATCGTCGAGTCCTTTTGCCAAGGCTTGAAGCTCCAGGTCGTCGGCCCGTCGTACGAAATCGTCAATAGTGGCGGCTCCAGGTCCGGGATAGATTTTGTCCAGCCAATTCAGAAAACTCTGCATGATCTCTTTGGGATCGCCTTTGTTGCAGGATTTGCGGAAACGTTTAAAATAGGCCTCTTCTGATTCCGCTTGGATCGACCTGCGTCTTTTCCACCATGCCACACATCGTTTCAGGTAGGGGATGAGGAATATCCATAAAGCAGTAAATAGAAGAACAAGTGCCAGAATAAGATAGAGAAGACTTTTGACATCGAGAGGCCTTTTTTGGGTGGCAGCAATTTCCTCCTCAGGCTCTACATCTTCTTCCTCAAGAAAGCCCAACATCTCCTGCTCCAGGTCTGGATTTACAGCCACAGAGAGTTCTACAGCTGACAGAGTCTCTGTTTTCAGCTCTTCGCTCTGGAGGTCGAACCAGTGGATTGTGATCTCTGGCAGCGTGTAATCGCCTTCCTTCTCCATGACATAAGTCACAGATTCGAAACGTTTTCCGGTGTAAACCCCTCTGTTGCTTTCATCCTCCATCCGTGGGGAAGCGGGATAAACACCCAAGCCTTCTGTGGGGCCAAAATCCAGAGGTGGGAGCAGCATGCCTACCGAATCATCCGCGATCATTGTTATTGTGCGGATTAAGGAATCTCCCACTTTCAGGTCGTCGAATCCTCTGTCGTATTCTTCATTCACCTGCAAACGGGGTGTTGTGACAAAATAATCCACGCCTTTTGCTTTTTCAGGGATCTGCGCCTCAAACTTTTGTGGCGGAGAATTCAGGGTGACCTCGCCATGTGGTTCACCGGGACGGGCATAGACAATATTGACTGTTAGGGAAGGAACAGAATACGACTCGGCTCTCTGGGCGTAGATGACGTATTCTTTCCTCTGAGCGGCGTAGGTCTCCCCTTGGATCCGTTCTGTGAAGTTCACGCCAAACTGGCTGAGTTCCAGACAAATGGCATGGGGGATACGAAGCTCAGGAAATTGTGGGGCCTTGGTGAACCATGTGTTTGTCAGGACTTCCACATGCAGTCTCACTTTCTGACCCACATAAACTCCTGTTTCAGGCGTAAGACTCGACCGGATCATCACAGGGAGAGGGCCTTCCGGTTCCTCGGATTCGGGCGGTTCCTGAGCAAAGCTTGCAATCGCTAGCATTCCGAATAGGAAAACCAGCGCCATCAGCACAGCCCACCTCAGCTCAGTCCGTCTCATTTATCCTGTCGCTCCGAGTCCCGGTTTTTCCGGTTCTCTTCGAGGAATTTCTGATAGGCAAATTTATTACGGAGAAAATCCGCCGGACTGGTCTGTACCCGGCGCATCCACATCTCGTTGAGTTGTTCGTCGCTGAACATCTCCTGTTGCAG
>JAGLRY010000247.1 GCA_023135995.1 Candidatus Aminicenantota bacterium
GCATCCGGGCCACCCAGAGCGTGATGATATCGCGTCCGGTGATGAGACAGTTTCCAGGATAATAGGTGTTGAGGCTGTCTTTCTGTTGGTTGATGGATCCCAACGGCCGCTGTCCCGCATCGACCTTGGCTGTTTCCGGATCCGGCCAGCCGAGAGTGGAGAAAGGCCAGAGGGCGGAGCTGAACCAGGTGTCGAGAACGTCGGGGTCTTGTTTTAGACCGATGGCTTCCAGCTTTGCGGCGTATTCGTCCTCAGCCGCCTCGTCTCTGAGACAGACAATGAGGTCGTAGTGTGCGGCGGTGTCTAGGTCATTCGGTTTTCGTTTATCGAGCGGTTGTAATCGGCCTTCATGGTCGGAGATCCAGGCCCAGAGATTTTCGTTTTTTGTATCGGGAAGTGATGTGATCACATTTTCCAATTCATTGGCTGGGAAACTGCCGAGCCAAATAGGAATGCGGTGTCCCCACCAGAGCTGGCGGCTGATACACCAATCGCGTTTTTCCGACAGCCAGCTTTGGTAGGTGCCTCCATAGCGGACATGGTCGGGGTAAAAGGTCAAGCGCAGGCCTGATGGCGATTCATATTCGCGGCCGATGGCATCGATGGCCGCTTGGGCCAGTCCTGAGGCCTGGAACTCTTTTCCCGTACTCGTACCCAAACCGCAGTGCACACCCCCCTCCACATCGCTCATTTTGATGAACCACTGTTTGGAGAGGTAGGGTTCGATGGGTGTTTTGGAGCGATCGGAATGGCCGATCTCAATCTCTCTGTCCTGGATCTCATCCATGAGGCATTGGCTCTCGAGGTCGGCCACAACTTTGTCGCGTGCTTCGAACCGGTCGAGTCCCGCATAGGGACCTGCATTTGTGTTGAGCGTGCCGTCGGGATTTAAGATATTGATGATACCGATCTTAGTGCGGTGACGTGTCCAGACATCGTAATCGTTGGGGTCGTGGCTAGGGGTGATCTTCACACACCCCGAACCGAGCTCGGGTTTGGCCCATTCATCCAGGATGAGGGGGATCTCTCGCTCGACCAGGGGGAGTAAGATCTTCCTTCCCTGCTCTGCCATTTCTTTGAGTTTGAGGAGATGGGGCAAGAGGTTTTTTTTGCGTTCTTCAACTTCTTGAAGTGTTTCTTCCAGCTGAGGCTTTTCCTTTTTGGGCGCGCTTTTGATGCGTTCGGAGAGGAGGCAACTCAGTCTGTCGAGTTCGCCTGCTGGGTCGGGATGGCAAGCGACAGCCGTATCGCCGAGCATGGTCTCCGGTCGTGTGGTGGCGACGACCACATGCTGCGGCTCGCCGGGCTTGGGATCGATCACAGGATAGCGCATATGCCAGAAGTGGCCCTGGATCTTCTCATAGATTATCTCATCATCGGACACAGCGGTCTGCAGTTGGGCATCCCAGTTGACAAGGCGGTCTCCGTGATAGATGAGCCCTTGGCGGAAAAGCCGGAAAAAGGCCTCGCGGACGGCGCGAGTGCAAACCGCATCCATGGTGAAGCGCGCACGCTCCCAATCGCTGGAGCTGCCCATGCTCTGGAGCTGCTTGATGATCCGCTGCTGGTATTCGTCCTTCCAGGCCCAGATCTTCTCGACGAGAGCCTCCCGGCCGATATCACGACGGGTTTTCCCTTCGAACTCGAAAAGGCGTTTCTCGACGACAGCCTGGGTGGCGATGCCCGCATGGTCGGTGCCGGGCATCCAGAGGGTGTTGTCGCCCATCATGCGGTGCCATCGGATCAATAAATCCTGCATCACATTGTCCATGGCATGCCCCATATGAAGGGCCCCGGTCACGTTGGGAAGCGGCATCATGATCACGTAGGTATTTTCTCTATCGTCAGGGATAGCGGCAAAGGCATCGGCCTCCATCCAGCGGCGATAGATCATCTCTTCATACAACGAATGATCATAGTGCTTCGGTATCTCTTTTTTCACCTTAACATTTTTACCACAACTGGGGACGGGCCACAAGCATAAGTGGGGACAGGCCACAAAAAATTGTTGATTTATTTAGAGTTAAGTCATTTTTATGCTTAAAAATCATCCTTAAATGAGAGATTTCGGCTATAAAATCGTCTATCTAAGAGGGAAAGTAATAAATCTAGGAAGTAATAAAATGCCACGAGCAAACCGTCACTATATCCCGGGACTTATCTGGCACATTACTGACCGATGTCACAAAGAGGAATTTTTGCTTAAATTTGCAAGAGATCGAAAAAGATGGCTGCATTGGCTCTACCAAGCCAAAAAAAAGTACGGGCTTTGCGTTCTGAACTATGCCGCAACATCAAATCATATCCACTTCTTAGTGTTTAATAAAGGGAAGGTCAATGTCATTCCAAATTCTGTTCATTTAGCTGCTGGCAGAACCGCTCAAGAATATAACGATAGGAAAGGCCGAAGAGGAGCATTTTGGGGGGATCGCTATAATGCGACGGCTGTGGAATCCGATTCTCACCTTCTTCGATGTATGATATATATCGACCTCAATATGGTTCGAGCAGGCGTTGTGAACCATCCTAAAGATTGGACTCATTGTGGATATAATGAGATTATAAGCCAGCGACAGAGATATAGACTTTTAGATAGAGACCAATTGATAAAGCTTCTCAATTTGAATACTCAAAACGAACTAAGAGAATTCTATGAAACATCGATTTCTACGGTGATTGAATCAGAAAATTTAAAAAGAGAGAGCATGTGGACGGAAAGCCTGGCTGTTGGAAGTAAGATATTCGTTGAACAAATATCAAAAAGGTTAGGTTATAAAGCTCGAGGACGAAAGCTTATTGAGCACAAAGGCACGTTTGAACTAAGGGAGAATGGATGCTCTTACAGGCGTGATTTTCCTATTAAAATTGAACGTCTAAAGCCGAAATAGTGCCCTATTTTTGTGTTAACTATATTGTTTTTAAATAGATGCTGTGGCCTGTCCCCATTTTAATTTTATATTTTACTCATAGCGGAGTGAATCGACGGGATTGGCCAGGGCGGCTTTGATGGCCTTGTGGCATACGATCAGGAGGGAAAGCCCCAGAACAAGAAGCCCTGAAAACACAAACGCCCAGATGGGGATGTCGATCCTGTAGGCAAAGTTTTCCAGCCATTTTCTCATGACAAAATAGCCCACTGGCCAGGCAATAATATTGGCGGCCAACACCCACCGAGTGAACTCTTTAGTGAGCAGAACTGTGATATTCGCTACGGAAGCTCCCAGAACCTTTCGAATACCGATCTCCTTGGTTCTCTGTTCGGCTGTGAAGGAAGCCAATCCAAAAAGTCCCAGGCATGCGATGAAAATAGCGACTAGGGCCCCATATTTGACCAGCGAACCCAGCCGCATTTCGGTCTTGTAGAGGCTGTCGATATTCTCATCCAAGAAACTGAATTCAAAGGGGAAATCTGAGGTGAATGTCTTGAACGCCTTTGCAATGTGAGCGAGTGTCGCAGGGAGATCCTGGCCCCTCATTTTTACATACATGTCCGTATGCCACCCGGGAGCTATGGCGAGTATGAGCGGCTCGATTTCTCTGTGCAGAGAACGGAAATGGAAATCCTTGACAACTCCGATGATTTTCCCATCCTTGCTCATGTTAAAGGGCATGGGACAAAAAAATCGTGTCCCGATCGGTTCTTCCAGACTCATCGCTTTTAAAGCCGTTTCATTCACGATGATGCCTTCGGAGACATCCGTCGAAAACTCTTCAGAGAAATATCTCCCCTGGACCATCTGGAGTTCAAACACCTTAGCATAGTCAAAATCGACAGAATGGATTGCCATCACCAACCTTTCCCCTTCCTTTATGCCGTGCCAAACAGCCTTGTCCGTTGCAAATCTTCTGAAGAACGAACCGTTGGTTTTGCAGATAGCCTGAATATTCGGATTCTTAAGGAGTTCTTGTTTTATGGCTGTATAGTTTTGGCGCAACCCTCCTCTGAGCTCAAAATTGACAATATACTCCTTATCAATACCCAAGTCCTTGTTTCTCAAATAAACGAGCTGCTCATAGGCGATGACTGCGCCAAAAATCAGCAGGATTGAAATCGCGAACTGGGCGATCACAAGGTATCTGCACAGCAGGAGGCTTCGACCTCCTGATCGATGAGACCCTTTTAAAACCTTTATTGGAAGAACTTTCGACAGATACAGGGCAGGATAACTACCGGAAAGAAGGCCGGTCAGAAGTGCAATGCCCAGAAAAACCAACATTTGGGGTCCGAAGATCTTCATCTCCAATCGTGTATCCGTTATGTTGCTTACGGATGGCAAGAATGCTTTGACAAGAAAGAGAGCAAAACAGAGAGCGACAAAAGCCATCACGATAGATTCACTCAAAAATTGTGTGATCAATTGGGAGCGATTCGACCCCACGACCTTGCGCATTCCCACTTCCAAAGCTCTATCTGCTGAGCGAGCGGTGGAGAGATTCATGAAATTGATACAGGCAATGCCCAGGATGAACAGACCGATGATCCCAAAGAGATAAATATACGTGATGGGGCCTCCTCCTGTGTAATTATAGAGATGGATGCGTCTGAGTGGTTCCAGATGAATGGTGTAAGGAGATTCGGGCAAATGCCTCTTCAAGGTTCCTGCGATTTTTTTGCCTAACGCCTCTTCATCCACATTCTCGTTCAGCAAGACATATGTATGATAGGCAACAACGTCCCAGCTTTCGATATCCATACCCGAAAGTGTCACAAAATCAAAGGGCAGCAGATAATCAAATTGGATATGCGAATACGAGGGAATGTCCTTCACGATTCCCGTGACCGTAAAATCGTGCCAGCGACCCCACCACTCGAAGCCCAGGGTCTCACCGAGAGGATCGTCTTGGCCAAAAAACGTCCTCGCCATGGTCTCTGTCAGCACGATCGACTTCGGATGAGCAAGGGCTTTCTCTGGATCACCCTTCACAAAAGGAAAGGTGAATATTTGAGCGAAAGAAGGGTCTGTGCCACAGAGAGAAGCATTCAAAATCTTGTCTTTATATCTCAGGGGATTTTTATCAATAAAGAAAAATCGGGCGGAATCGACAATTTCCGGGTACTCTTCCTTCAAAGCGGGACCTAATGCCCCTGGGCCATGTGGTCCGAAGGAATCCTTATTCCCGTAGTTCAGAATAACTCTATGAATTCTATCCGAATTGGCATGAAATCCATCATAACTCAATTCATGCTGAATCCAAACTAGGATGAGGATGGCACAAGCCAAGCCGATCGCCAATCCCGAGATATTTATCAATGAAAATCCCTTTTTTCTCAGAAAGTTCCTGAATGCGATCTTCGAGTAACTCCGGATCATATCCACAGTCCAGTAAATTTGGTTTTCGATATAAGATGGTATCAGCTTCAAAACATGGAAGAGATACCACCGCAAGGCCTTGGCTTTGCCCTTCTCCCTCAAAACTCTGTCAAAGATCTCGGTAAAGTCCCCAGCCAATGACTCATTGTCTGGGGAGGATGCCAACCGCTGAAGAAAAAACTCCAGAATTCTCGGGGGGTGTTTTCTCTTTTCCATCAGACATTATTCTCCTGGGTGGACATTTTTGAATATTTTTCCCACAGTTTGTCATGGATCCTTTTGTATTCATGCAGCTCTGAGAAGCCCATTTTTGTGATCGTGTAGATCCGCTTCCTTCGCCCCCCTCTCACAGCTGTAGCCTCACCAAATTTCGATTCGATAAGGCCTTTTCTTTCCAGGCGGTTAAGCGGAAGATGTACAGAGGTGATTGTGACTTTTTCGCCCGTGATATTCGACAAATGATCAGTTATGGCAACCAGGTAGGCATCCTTCTGAAGATTCAGTATGGAAAGCAATATCAATTCTTCTTTTCTTGTTAATCCCGTCATTGTTTTCCTCTGTCGAGTGATATCTTTCATAAAACTTGAAACATATTCTACTTATTAATACGCCAGATTTTGAAAAAGGTTGCAAAAAAAGTGACAGGTATTTTTATCAATAAAGACGCATTTAAGCTGAGGGAGAAGAGATGCTCTTACAGGTGCGATTTTCCTACTAAAATTGAACCTTTAAGGCCAAAATAGCGCTTGATTTTTGTGTTAACTTTATTGTTTTCAAATAGATGTTGTGGCCTGTCCCCATTTATTCTTTACCATTTGTTCTTAATGTGATAATTTTATGGTCAGAGCGATAATGCGGTGGAGGAGGTGTCAAAAATGAAAAAAGCCATAATTTCAACTCTATGTATCGTCACCTTCGTTTGTCTTGTCTTCCAGGGCAATTTTCTCGCTGCGCAGGCCATGGGATACGGCCGTCTCGAGGGAAGAGTGACCGACGAAGACGGAAATCCCATCCCCAACGCAACCGTCACAGCAGAGAAGCTGCAGCATGTCTCCAAGAAATTAACAACCTTTAAGAAATCGGTCACAACGAATGCCAAAGGCATCTGGAAAATTTTTAATGTGTCGGGCGGGGATATCGTCGTGACAGCATCTGCCGAGGGGTACTTTCCAGATACAGAGAGGGTCGAGATCTCTCAGACATACTCAAACCTTCATGTCAACTTTAAGCTGAAACGAGCAGAAATGCCCACCGAGCTGCCTGACGCTGAAAAACCGGCAATAAATACCGCCAAGTATTTGGAAGAAGGGGGAAAGTATTTTCAAGAAGAAAAATATGAAGATGCTATAAACCTCTACCAGCTCGTCCTGGATAACTCTCCTGAAAACTATCTCGTTCACAATTACATCGGCAATTGTTACATGAAAATGGAGAAGTACGACCATGCGGAAAAGGAATTTCAAGATTTCCTCGAAGCCGCCAAACAGGACAACAGCCCCGTAAGCATTCCCATGCAGGCGGATGCCCTTTCTTCATTGGGCACAATCAGCGCTAGAAAAAACGACAACGAGGCCGCCCTCAATTACTTTCTCGAGGCCTATAAACTGAATCCGATGGATGAAGAAGTCAACTATAATCTAGGAGAGATCCATTTTTCTCTGAGGAAAATTGATGAGGCCATCCAATATTACAGGATCGCTTCTGACATCAAGCCCACCTGGCCGGAGCCCTACATGAAACTCGGCTATGCCTATCTCAACAAAAACGACACGCCGAAAGCAAAAGAATACTTTAAAAAGTTCCTTGAAATGGCTCCTGATCACCCTCAGGCCGAGGGCATAAAATATCTCCTCGAAGATATAAAGGAATAAGAAGTTTTTTTAAAAGGAAAGTATCGGCAGTTTTTACGA
>JAGLRY010000248.1 GCA_023135995.1 Candidatus Aminicenantota bacterium
TATCGGCAGTTTTTACGAATAATCCGTCTTAGAAGGCGAAACTGAAACCGAACCGATACCCAGTCTCCTCCCCTCTCTGCAAGGGATAGACAACTTCCCAAGAGAGGAACCATACCCTTGTGCCCAAGGTCATGTAGGGGAATTGATATCCGTGGTTCCGCGAGAACTGCCAACCCCCTCCCCCATAAAACCAGAATATCCAAAATTTGCGCGGGATCATGTATGCGGCTCCCCCCTGGAAGTACAGGTCCTCATTGGAACCCACATAATCCACATTTCCGGTGAAATAAAAACCGTGAACCACCTGACGTTTATATCCCACGCTCACAGGATAAATGACAAAAGAGAATGTCAAATAATTATCGGAGGGTTGATTCTTTTTAGAGCTCGCCAATACGTCATCGATGCAAATACCCATCATCAAAAGACTTACTAAGCTGATAATCATCACAGCCTTTTTCATTCTCTCCTCCTAAATCTTGTTTGATCTTGCTAAATCCTGCTTAATCTCGATAGATATTGTTTAATCCTTTTTAATCCTGCTCAATCCTGTTTGCTTCTATTCCTGTCCAAGATAAAAACCTAATGCAATCTGCGTGCCAAATCATTCTATCAGAACAGTCAGCTTAGATTTTGTATCCATAAGGGGACAATTGATAACACTTGATTGAAAAACACATCTTCCTATTAACACCTATTTTGTAAATTTTCTTGACAGTAGTAATACAATTTTCGGGATGGATGCGCCCATCACTTTAGTTATTAGGGACGTTATTAGGGACAGGCCACAGGAAATCATTGATTTATTTATAGTTAAGATAATTTTGTTGTTAAAAATCGATCTTAGATAAGGTTTTTTCGCACCAAAATCGCCTGTCTAAGAAGGAAAAACAAAAAGCACAAACCACACAAGAAATTAGAACTGAAAGAAGAACAAGTTTCTTAGAGCGCTTATTTTCACCCCCAAAAAGATATTTTAAGGCCAAAATAGCATCTTTTTTTAGCGTTATTTTATTTATTTTCAAATAGATGTCGTGGCCCGACCCCATTTTATGAACCATTTTTGAAAAAAAATTAATTATTCTCTTAATCTATGCTTTAAACTTTGCTACAATCTTGGTAGTTATGTATGACGTCAAGATAAGAATCACACGCCCATGGGGAAAAAGGAAATCTGATTCCCCTCAAAAAAAGAAAAAATCCGACAGACGAAAATATCCGCGTGTCGATTTTATAAGAAAAGCAAGCTACCAATTATCCAAGTCTTCTCGGTTTGGAATCTTCACCCAAGACATCAGCCAGACCGGGATGTGCCTCCTTCTCGATAACGAAGTCTCCCCCGGCATAATCCTCGAGCTCAATTTTGAGCTGCCAGGACAATCATACAAACCCATAGATACGCTCGCCGAGGTCATCTGGCAAGACAACTACCTCACTGGCGTCAAATTTATCTCATCTCCGACTGAAAGCACCATCTGAAGACTTAATCTCTCAAACAAAGCCTAAAACCTAGTCTAAGAAATTGCCACTGTAAAACTCTGCCACTGCAACCATATGCGAGATATCATAGTGGTTCGAATCGCTGAAACGAATAGCGATCACTCCACTGGGAAGGATGACCACAAAATTGCCGCCATGCCCGTTCATTGACGGAACGGTCACAACGTCGATAGACAATCCGATATTATTGATCCACATGGAGTGGAGATATTCCTGAGGCAATCCGTATGCGCTTCCCGCGTCATACCCTGCTCTGAATGTTCGATAGAGGGCCTCCTTCACTCTGAATTCGTTCAACACCTGCTTTCCCCTAAGCTCACCTTCGTTGTGCAGTAATCGGCCGATCATAGCCGCCTCGATGACAGTCGGATAGCTCCCCCAACCCATAACGGGTGTGCCCAACGTGCCATCGCTCTCGATTGTCCTGGCGAGAGGCAAGTGCGGAATACCTAACGGCCTCAGCACGTTCTTTTTGACCATCAACCAAAAATCCACATCAGGCCCTTCCATGGCTTTGACGTACTGGTTGAGTGCATAGGAGAGGACAAACGTGTTGGTGGAAGCATAATTGAATGTCGTCCCCGGCGCCGGCGCTGCATCGGGGAGAACATTAATAGCTGCAATTTTATCCTCTTCTGTCCGCGCATAGATAAAAGGGACAATATTCTCTCCTGTCTCTCCTCCCTGCGTCCCAGTTGCCATACAGAAGGCATCCTCAATGGTCACTCCCTGCCATCCGGGATGATCAGCCAAACCAGGAACATAATCCACAATTTTTTCATCGAATATATCCTCCCCATATCTCTCAGCCGCAAAAAACATGGATAGCCCCATTGCCAATGACTTGGTGACGGAAAATACCCCATGGCGCATCTCTAAAGGATAGGGATAAGGACCGCTCCTTGTATATGCAGGCTGGATATAAAGTTGGCCATCCAAGAACAGCGCCGCTGTGCTGACTTCCTCAGGGAGCAATCCCCCTCTAAAAAAATCTTCAGTGAACCCACCCAGAGGCAAATCGTTCCAAGCCCGAACCGGAGGCCGCGCTGCAAGCTCTTTCTCAAAATCGAGAATCTGCTGCTCCGCATCTTCAAAATAGCTCGGAGAATACCTCACAGGGATCATTGCCCTAAAATTTGCGATCTGATAGCCATCAACAGGGGCAGTCTCCTGGGTGATCTGGATGGCCACATCAGATATCTCAGATGAATTATAAACAAAGGTGGCCAGACCATTCCGTGCCTGGCCGATGTAGTTGTCCGTGAATGTGAATGGGAAGGACGCCCGAGAATAGCCATTATCCCCCGGCTCCTGCCAAACTCGTCCCGGAGACACGATGATATTCCAGAAGCTGTTCTGCTGATCTCCACACAAAATGATGCCTCTGTAAAAGGGAATGAGACATTCGCCGTAGCTAATCACATAAACGGAAAATGCGGGGAAGAACCTCATCCCGCTCCCCAACCAATTGCTGTCGGAATGATTCGTGTCCATAGCGGTCTCTCGAAAATGTATCTCCCCAGAAAGCTGATGGACCGGTGGCGTAGTGCTGCCTATTGGCATGAAATAGTCGTTGTGCACCAATTCCGGAAAGTTCCCATTCATAAGGTCATCGAAAGTCAGCTTGTCTCTTAATCCTTGTGGAGGCTCAATACGTGTATTATCTTGAGACTCTGCGACCGCACTTGTGTTGCCGGTTGAGAGGAAGACTAGCACTAGCAGGACTATGAAAATTTTTATCCTGATATCCGTTCGCATCATCATACTCCTTCAAATTAAATTGGGACGCCTCACGCTAATGGAACACGCTAGGACAGAGAATGTGTTATCTGGATATTCCTGCGGCTAAAAATAATCCTACAACTCTAAAATTTTTCACATCAAAAGCTGAATTTGACTCCCACTTTAAAGACAACTCCCGAAAAGCTGATCTCTACTTTCCTGACATTCCGATAGTCGGGGTTTGATGGTTCTTCGTCTGATAATTCAAGGTTAGGATAATACTTGCCAGTGTCCTCCTCATATTCCTCAACATACCAGAAAGTTCCCGTCTCCCTATCAGTCCCTAAGGCATTCCTATAAACGTTTTCAACATCCCAGTTCTTCAAATTGACATACCTTCCCGTCCCTTCCAAGAATAGGGTAACGCTATCTGATAGGCTATACTCAAAGCCCAAGCCCCCTTGAAAACCGAATCCACTGTCCTTGGCTGTCCCTTCATTTTCCTCCCAGACGGTGATGCCCAACAATTCATTCTCCTGGCGGATATGGTAGTCCCAAGTGGCAAAATAGTACCCAACACCGCCCTTCACATAGGCATTCATCTTTGATGCGACCGGGAGATTGTAGTATCCGTTCAGTGTGATAGGAACAGCCTTATAGACCGGTTCCCATTCAAACGAGACTCTCGCATAAGTTCCGATCTGGAGCTCGGCACCACTTTCAATGGATTTCCGGATGTAACCAACTCCCAAGCCAATGCCCCAGCGCTCGGTGAAGCTGTAAACAAACTCACCCTCAAACTCAGGTCCCCACTTCGCGTTCTTAATCTCTCCTGAGGTTGAAGCTCCGGCTAGCCTTGCAATATCAGACAGTTGCTCGTTCAACCCATCCGCAACCGCAGTGAGATCTCCCCCCGATATGCTGCCGTATCCTCCCGAAACCTTCAGGGTGAACTTCTTGTAAGAGTCCTGAGCCAATCCTGGTGAAGCCATAAGGAAAACACACAGGACGGCTGCCAAAACGATAATTGTTCCTTTTTTCATACGATCACTCCTTCTAAATTTAGGATCATCAAACTTTATGGAAAACTCCCATCAAATTTATTCACTGTTCATATTGACGAGGTAAGGTTCATACGACTTGTCTCCTTTACTCATAGGTCATATTCATCTGCAATATCTATGCCAATACATCATTTATGGGTAAAGAGGGCGGCTCCATCGACCACAGCGTAAATAATGTTCACATGTGTAACACACACCGTCCGAATCCGGCACAACCACGATGAGTTGACACCTCCCCTCTTTCCTTGATATTCTTTTCCCAGTCAAATTAGAGGGGAAGATCATGACAATTCAATGCCCAAAGGGATAGAGTCTGAAAGGCTGCTGATACAAAGATAAAGGAGGATTCCGATGATCAACCAAGAATTAAAATCAGCTTCAAGCCGAAGACAATTCCTATCCTAGAAGTCAGGATCACTGTAATCACCGCTGGGTGTGGGAGGGTGGAAATTAGAGTTGGCACCCCTGGCCGGACTCGAACCGGCGACACACGGATTAGGAATCCGTTGCTCTATCCATACTGAGCTACAGGGGTACTTAATCCTCTCTTTCGCTCATTCCGCCTAACCTCTTTTACTGGACTTCTAATACGAAAGAGTGAATAACAGTGTAGCAGAATTGGAGAGAATAATTCAATTCAAAAGATACTGTGTCACAGATCGGTCCACTCGGGGAGTGGACCCTACATAAAAAAGGGGACTGTCACCTTTTTGTCTTACCCCTTGAAAAAGGGGACTGTCACCTTTTTGCGGTCCTTTCGGGGAACAGACCCTTCATTTGAAATTCAATACTTTATGCTAAACGCTTCACAAGGTTTTTTAGGCGGGCAAGGATGGAGTTCTTGTTAGTGCTTTCCTCGATATCCGATGCAGAAAGCTCCTTTATCTTTGCCAGAAGTTCTTGATTCTCCTTATTGCGTTTACTTGCCAAATCTGCAATGACCTCGCTCAGGTCTGGATTTCTCCCGAGCAGTCGTGCAAAGTCCTCAGCTTCGATCTCTAGGAGCTCTGCTTCCTTCTCAACAACACATGTGGCTGTTCGCGGCATTCCTGTAAATAGGGACATCTCGCCAAAGATCCCCCCTGGGGTCACTCTAAAATCTGACTTGTAGTCTTTCTCCTCTTCTTTGTAAACGATCTCACCTTTGATAACACCCTTGGCCACAACATAACAGCTTGTCCCGCTATTCCCTTGTTTGAAGACAGTCTCTCCCTTGGCGAATCGATGTCTCCGAATCAGCGATGCGAAATCCATGAGTTCGTCCTCTGAAACGAGAAAAGTCCCCTTCTTCTCTCCTTCCTGGTACTTTAAAAAATCGGATTTGATCAAATCGCGAGTTGTCCTCCCCTTCTCTTTGTCATCTGACACTGCCCTTTCTGTCTTGTCCACTGTTTTCATCATATCAGAGAGCTTATCGCTCAGCGGGATGGGAATTTCGATGTTGCGTCTCTTGAATTTGTACCAGATATTTCGTCCGACGGCAGCCATGATGGGATGTTTTCGACGGAAATCAGTGATCCAGAACTTGATCGCATAGTCGATGCCAAAATCCTCATAGCCCAGAAGATGCGGCTCTGGTTCCGGCTCGGATAAAACCTCAGGGACATCCGAGGCGGCTTCCCTGAGAGCCTCAAAAACTTCAGAAGGTGGGGCTTCATAACTGACTTTAACGGGAATAATCAGAGCCGTCTTCTTGTTGGGATAGGAAAAGTTGGTGATCTTCTCAGATGCCACAATGTTATTGGGAATGACAATAATATTCGAGTACCTGTCAAAAACGCGTGTCTCTCGCCAATTGGTGTTGATCACGATCCCTTCATTCTCCCCCACTGCGATCCAATCTCCCATACCGAAGGACTTAGTGAGGTGGAGAGACATGCCGGAGAGGATATTGCTGAGAACCCCTTGGAATGCCAGCCCTAAAATCATGGTGAGCAGTGCGGATGTGGCCAGAAATGGTGTTATGTTGAATCCGAAAATGCCGCGCATGATGATAAAAAAGACGATCAGATAAATGACGGCCATTATCAGACTGTGAAGCACATCGGGCAGCGGGAGGGGTTGTCCACGCCTCACAAACCAGCTGCGAAACATGGCATCTATAAACCTTATCAGAAAAAATATCGCAAAAAACACAAGAGCCGCATCAAGAAAGGGTGTGATCTGCTGGCTGGGGAACAAAACATTCTGTAATGCAGGAACCTTTAAGCACAAAGTCACCGCGATCAAAACCGAAGGTAAATTTAATCGTGAAAGAAAGATCGCTGTAGATTTCTGACCAGAGGCGGACAACTTTGTTAAAATCACCCGCAAAAGGAAATAGAGCACACAAACCAAAACAAAGGCCAAAAAAAGAAACAGTATCTCTAAGTACAAAAATGACGGCTGGGTTCCTGCGGTGTCCATTATTCCTCCTCCTCTCTTTTAAGAGGATTCTTTGGCTCCCGATGTTACGGGAAATTTTTCCTGAGCCTTGGTGACGATCTCATCTATTTGCTTATCAGAATGGTCCGGGTTGAAATGTGAGAGATGCAGATGTTTGACCTTCGCCTCTTTTGCTAATTTTGTTCCTTCCAACCAGGTGCTGTGTCCCCACCCCATTTTTCCACTCTCATATTCGTCTATCGTGTATGTGGCATCATAGATAAAATCGTCGGCTCCTTCAGCAAATGCCGCTAGTTTTTCATCGATTCCACTGGCTGGATGTTCGGTGTCTGTGGCAAACACCACAGACTTTTTGTCAGTTGCGAGTCTGTAGGCCACACTCCCTTGAGGATGGTGTAGAGGACACATAGAGATATGGAATCCCTTTAGAGAGAAATCTCCCTTAATCTGAAGATAGATCTTCATGGATGGAGTCCCCCAGAAATCAACAGGGAAATACCTTCCAGACATGAGTCCGCTCAAATATTGTTCCGTTTCTTTGGGGCTTTGGGGGCTGTAAATCGTTAGGATCGCATCGGGCAGATAGAGGGGAGCGAAAAAGGGAAAGCCCTGTATATGATCGAGATGAAAATGGGTGAGAAGGATACTCAAATCAAGGGGTTTGTCGCCTTTTTTCCGGACGAGCTCATCTCCGAGTTTTTTGATTCCTGTTCCCGCATCGATAATGATCGGGGAGTTATCCTCCGAATAGACAGCCGAACAGATCGTGTTCCCCCCGTATTTGATCCTGTCTTTTCCGGCTACGGGCATTGTGCCTCGAACGCCCCAAAATTCAAGTTTCATGATAGCTTCATCTTTAATCTTCTTCGGTCCATT
>JAGLRY010000249.1 GCA_023135995.1 Candidatus Aminicenantota bacterium
CCAAACGGTCCATTCGGGGAATGGACCCTACATTCACAAAAAAGGGGACTGTCCCCTTTTCTCTCTACCCCTGGAAAAAGGGGACTGTCCCTTTTTTTCTACAAGAAAAATGGGACCTACTTTTTTGTTAGGTCGAAAACGCCGGTCCAATCCGCTGTAGGTGGATTCTCTTTCAGACGTTTTGTCCGATCGACATACACCTCGGCTAATGTATCATCTTCATACCTTTGAAACAAGTGTAATGCCTCATCCCAATCCTGATTTCTATACAGCTTTAAGGCGTCGTGAAACGTTTTTATCCGTTCGAACTGCTCCTCTGATACATTACCTTTCTCACCGACAAGCTCATACACACGCACGGGTTTGTCCTTGCCCACGACCCTGATGATGTCGACCTCTCTTGCGACCACGCTTTCTTTAGCCAAATCGTAGGTATTCTCGCCGATAAGGATCGAGACACGATAGTGCTTGCCCGCTCCCTCCAATCTGGATGCTAAATTGATGGTATCGCCCATGGCTGTATAATCAAAACGTCTGTGCGACCCCATGTTTCCCACCACAGCGGGACCAGAGTTGACTCCGATCCTCATGTGGAGGGAATGTCCATACTGATCTTGAAAACCCGGCCTCAACTCATCAAGACGCTGTTGGCATCTGAGCGCAGCCAGACAGGCTCGAGTCGCATGGTCATCATGGTCCAGAGGCGCATTCCAGAAGGCGATGATGGCATCTCCCTCGTATTTATCCAGAGTCCCCCCCGAATCAAGGATGATCTCTGTCATCTCAGAGAGATAAGCGTTTAAGAGATGGACAAGATCTTCCGGCGACAGGGCCTCTGAAATGGAGGTAAACCCTGCCAAATCAGAGAAAAAGGACGTGATATCCCGTCGTTCTCCACCCAATCGTAGAAGCGATGGGTCCTCGATAATCCTTTCGATGACGTCGGGACTGAGATAATGGCGGAAAACATTGTTGATAAATCGCCTCTCTCTTCCTTCGAATCCGTAGTTCAGGATGTTCGCAGCGATAAAACTCAAGAGGACAGCGAATTCCGGCCCCACAAAATCCAGCCAATAACCATTAATGAAAGAAATTACTGACAGGATCGCAGGCAGGGCAAAAAAGAAGACAGAAACCGCAACGATCTTCCAGACCTTTGTCATCAACGATGTGACGATCCCCACAAACAGGGCCAAAAAGGCGATCAAAAGGAAAACAATGACCGGTGATGGAATGTGGATGAAGTCGCCCTTCAAAAGATTATCGATCACAGTTGCTTGGATCTCGGCCCCGGGACACACCGCACTGAAGGGAGTGGGGCGGAGATCGAGAAGTCCGGGAGCGCTTGCGCCCACAATGATAATCTTGTCTTTAAAGGTGACCGGCGAGATCTGAGGCTCTCTCCCCTCCTCCATCTGGGCAAAGGAGTTGATGATGGCGGCTACAGAATAACTCTGGTAAGTCCCTGTGGGCCCATAGTAGCGGATGATTATCTGTCCTGATCCATCCGATGGGATATCAGCAAGATCTCGGCCTCCACCGACATCATCAGCTAGAGCAAAAGGCAGTGCGGGGAGAGCGAGGCCTTCCAATCCAAAGGCTAAAGGAATTCGCCGGTAGATACTGTCACTGTCCGAGAGGAATCCCGAGTTTCCGGCGCCATGTGCGCTGCGGAGAAGAACATCCAGGGGAAGCGAAGCCGACTTCATGGGGTGTAAATATTCGGGTGGGATTTGAGTCGTATCCAGAGAGAACCGTTTGAGCGAAGCTAATGTGTCTTCCGTTGTTTCTGCCTCGTGGCGGCTCAGGAAGAAAGGGAGGAAGACATTCCCGGAAGTCACCATATTATCGGCAAAATCCTGGTCATCCTCTACTCCGTAAATAGAACCTTCGGAAAAGATGAGGTCAAAAACCAGTGCTTTGGCCTCTCCACGCTGACAATATTGGATGAGAGCAGAATACATCTGGCGGGGCCATGGCCAGGCAAGTCCCTGCTCCTGTTCATAAACATCGAGGCTCTCCTGATCGATCAAAAAAAGGACAATATCTTCGCTGGCATGAGAGGGATCCGAAAACAACCGAAGCCGTAAATCCCAGGATCTCCATTCGAACGGCTGAAAAACGTCGAGGACATACAAAACAAACACACACGCGAACACAACGCTACCGATCATAAAGCCGCGGAGAATCCTATTCTTATGTGTCATTTGAGGGACCGGATGGCTCCCTGATAGCGGGACGTGCGCACGGATTGAACTTCAGGGACCGATTTTAGTCCTTGGATCTGGTTTTGTACGCGGCCCATCCTGTCTTTGGCTGACGGGTGTGTTTTGAACCAGCCTTTACCAGACTGTCCCGCAGAATCATCCACCATCGTCTGGAGAAAATCAACGAGGCCGTTAGGGTTGTATCCTGTGTTTGCCGACACCTTGACTCCTAACTTGTCCGCTTCATATTCGTACTTCCGGTCGTAACCTCGCTCGATGAGTTTCTCGACGATATCAGCCAGGACATCCTCAAAAATGGAGGTCAGTTGGGCTAACTCCTGGGGGCCATACCTTTGGGTCGCTTCCTGCCCGATGATCGTAAAGGCATCCACCAGTCTGGACTTTTTGATCGATTGCAATCCATGTTTGGCGGCCACATGACCCACTTCGTGGGCCAAGATGGCAGCGATCATCTCTTCATCCTTGCATCTCTTCAGAAGTCCCTTTGTGATAAAGATAAATCCCCCTGGCGCTGCAAGAGCATTCACTTCATCTGTGTCGAGGATAAGGAAATGGTATCCGGCATAGATCTCCGGCCGGTCGCTGTAAACGACAACAGCGTGGCCCACGTGGTTGATGTACTGAGTCAAGGCTTTGTTGTTGTAGACAGGATATTTTGAAAGGATGAGAGCCGACACAGCCCGACCGATATAATACTCTTCCTCCTCGGTGATATCTGCAAAACTATCTCTCAGAGCTTTCCCCACTTTAATGGCGGCTTCGGCATCGCTCACCTTCACCGGAGAAATGGCATCGATCTGCTCCTCAAGCATGGCACAACTCATAAGCCCAAAAATCAGCAGGGTGCAGGCCCATATTTGGATTATTTGAGTGGTCCTCATGGCCGGCCTCCATATATGCCCAGCTTGCCCTCTTTGAGGAATTTCAAGAGCTGATTTTGCGACACCTTGACTTTCAGCATCCTGTCTACACCAGCAAAATCGGCCTCACTGTGTTTGGCTTTATAGTCATCCTCCACCTGCTTGCTAAAACCCTTTGCTGCAAGGGAAATTTCATCCGCTGTGGCTTTGGTCGT
>JAGLRY010000025.1 GCA_023135995.1 Candidatus Aminicenantota bacterium
AACAAAGCACAAAATAAGAAGGAATAAAAATGAAAGTCAAAGAAATCATTGAAAAACTTCAGTTAAATGCTCTCTCAGGTCAAAAAAATTTGGATGCGGATGTCACAGGGGGGTATACGAGTGACTTGCTCAGCGATGTGATCGCCAACAGTAAAGAAGGCAATCTTTGGATCACTCTGCAGATCCACCAAAACACTATCGCTGTGGCTAAACTGAAAGACCTGGCCGGGATTATCATCGTCAACAACCGCAAACCCGATGAAGACACCCTAAAGAAAGCAGAGGAGGAAAACGTGACCATCCTTTGCAGCACCGACATGGCCTTTGAGGTCTCTGGAAAGTTATATGAATTGATTAGTTCTCAGGACTAATTCATGCTCAGACCGTTTAAGGCGGACCTGCATATTCACACCTGCCTTTCCCCCTGTACGGAACTGGATATGTCACCCCGGGGAATCCTCACCTCGGCAAAAAAAAAAGGCATAGATATCTTAGGCATCTGTGATCACAATTCATCAGAAAATTCTCTGGCCGTGATGAAAGCTTCCGAGACAATGAATATCGGAGTTTTTCCCGGTATGGAAGTAACGTCCCAAGAGGAGGTCCATGTTTTGGCCCTTTTTGATGCCATCGAAAACGCTCTAAAACTCCAGGAGCATGTCTACAAAAACCTGCCCGGAGAGAACGATGAAGACGCCTTTGGCATGCAGGTCATCGTGAACGAAAAAGAAGAGGTTCTGGGATTTAGCGATAAGCTATTGATAGGAGCTACGACAATGCCTCTTGAAGAAGTCGTTCAATTGATTCACTCGCTCGATGGAATAACGATCGCATCGCATATTGACAGAGAATCCTTCAGTATTATCGGACAGTTGGGATTCGTCCCTGAAAATTTGGAACTGGACGCCTTGGAAATCTCTCCTAAAATCACGTATGAAGACGCAAAGACTGCATATCCATACAATTATCCGATCACATGCTCCTCTGATGCGCACTATCCTGATGACATTGGCAAAACTTTTACCTCTTTCCTGCTTGAAGATAAAACAATCGCCGAAATAAAAAAGGCATTGAAAAATGAGGATGGGAGGCGAATAATTCGCTGAAGTTGCGATGGAAGACCTCTCTTTACACATCCTGGACATCGTCGAGAATTCTGTGGCGGCTAACGCGGATACCATCGAAATCAGAATTACCGAAGATATAGAAAGGGACCTGTTGTCTGTCGAAGTCATCGACAACGGAATAGGTATGGATGATGAAACCGTGGAAAAAGTGCTCGATCCCTTTTACACCTCTAAGACAGTTCGTCGATTTGGCCTGGGATTGCCTCTTTTGTCGGAGGCGGCCAAAGCAGCCAACGGCCATCTCTCCATAACATCAAAAAAGGGAGAGGGGACCAAGATTCAAGCCGATTTCCAATACAGCCATATCGATCGCAAGCCTTTAGGTGATATCAGCCAGACAATTATCACTCTTGTCATGGGTAACCCTGAAATAGACCTTGTTTATGTTCACAAAAAGAATACCCATACCTATACTTTTGACACGAAAAAAATTAAGGCTCAAATCGGGGACAGGCCCATAAATTCTCTTGATGGGATGAGAAAGATCAGGGAAGATCT
>JAGLRY010000250.1 GCA_023135995.1 Candidatus Aminicenantota bacterium
GGCTTATCGTTCTTTATGGCGATATACAGGGCCTTGTACGAGCCCACGATGCAACTCAACCGTTTGGCCCGCGTCAGCGCCGTGTAAAACAGATTCCGCTGGAGCATGATAAAGTGTTGTGTCAGCAAAGGGATCACGACGGCCTGGTATTCACTCCCCTGGGATTTATGGACCGAGATGGCATAGGCGTGGGTGATCTCATTCATCTCCTCCCGCTGATAGATGACGACCTTCCCTTCAAAATCCACGGCCACCTGATAGGCCCGTTTATCGATCTCAACGACTGTTCCGATATCTCCGTTGAAGACCTCTTTATCGTAGTTGTTCCGGACCTGCATCATCTTGTCCTTGATCCGGATCTCTCTGTTGCCGGTCTTCAATCCCTCATGACTGGGATTAAGCCTTTTTTGCAGCTCAACGTTCAGGTTGTCCACCCCGATAATTCCCCGGTACATCGGACTGATCACTTGGATCTGCGGTGACAACGGGTCCAGACCGAGCTTTTTCGGGATATTGTCCGAACACAGGTTCATGATCATATTAAAAACTTTGTGCTCGTCTTCCTGCGCGATAAAATAAAAATCTGAATCTCTGTCTCCTTTCTCAGGGTAGATCAACTTTTTCCCCTGGTTGATGCGATGCGCATTGGAGACGATGAGGCTGTCCTTCTCCTGCCGGAAGATCTGATTCAACCGCACCACTTCCACAGCCCCGGAATCGATGATATCCCTGAGAAGATTCCCCGGTCCCACAGAGGGAAGCTGGTCCTTGTCGCCCACAAGAACCAGACGCATGGAAGGGGGGACGGCTTTGAGCAGATAGTGCATGAGGGGGAGGTCCACCATGGAGAACTCATCGATGATCAGGGAATCACACTTCAGAGGGCGGCTCTCATTCCTTCGAAAATTGCCGACCTTGGGAGTGTACTCGAGTGTGCGGTGTATGGTTTTGGCTTCCATGTGTGTGGCTTCCGAAAGCCTTTTGGCGGCCCTTCCAGTCGGGGCAGTGAGCAACACAGTCCTTCCCCAATGGCGGAAAATATCCACGACCGCTTTGATAATTGTGGTCTTTCCTGTCCCCGGCCCCCCCGTGATCACCAAGATCTTCTCGTAGAAGCTTTCCCGGATGGCCAGCCTCTGGGCGTCTGAAAATGTGATACCCATCTCCTCTTCGACATTCCGAATGGTTTTGTCCACATCGAATTTTGGAGTCATGAAGGGAAAATGCGCCAACTTGTGAATGGCCTGGACGACATCATCCTGAGCCTTGTGATAGAAAGGAAGATAGAGGGCTTTCTCAAGCTCAACATCCTCCACAACGATGAGGTTCTTTTTTTCGAGAGAATCGATAGCATCCGCAACTTGCTGGGATTCGACTTCCAGCTCCTTTTCGACCGCCTTAACGACATCTTTTTGGTAGGAGAAGACATGTCCCTGTTCCGTGTCCTTTTCGAGGAGATAGGAGATAAACGCTTTGATCCTCTCAGGGGATGTGGGGCTCATGCCCAGTTTCAGAGCGATCTGGTCTGCTGTTTTGAAACCCACGCCCCAGATGTCGTGACATGCCTGGTAGGGATTGGTCTTCAGCACATGGTAAGATTTATCCCCGTATTGTCTGTAAATCTTTGTAGCGAGGCTGGTGGTGATGTTGTGCTCCTGGAGAAATATGATGAGCTCCCGGATGTCTTCATGTTCGGACCACGACTTTTTGATCTCTTTGAGTTTGGCCGACCCAATGCCCTCCACTTTGAGCATCTTCGCCGGATCTTCAGAGAGGACATCGATGGTATTCACCCCGAATTGGCTGACGATCCTTTTTGCGAGCACAGGGCCGATGCCGCTGATCAAGCCCGAAGATAGAAACTTTTCGATTCCCTTTGCAGAGGATGGCATTATGGGTATGTAATTCTCCACCCTGTACTGTTTTCCGAACTTGGGATTGAGCTCCCACTTCCCCTTGATCTTGAGCACTTCACCAGGAGATAGCGGCGGAAAATTCCCGATGATGGTCATCGTCTGCTGGTCTTCCAGGATAAATTTGCAGATGTGATACCCTGTATCCGGACTGTAATACACGACAGATTCGACCGTGCCCTCTATATATTCCATTTTTGTTCGTTAAGCGTATAATGCGAAACGTGAAATGTCTTTAATGTCAATTATGTAGGGACCGTTTCCCAAACGGTCCGTTCGGGGAACGGACCCTACACCAATTTTGACCATTTGGGAAATGGGCTCAACAATTTGGAATAAATAAAATCCATGAATCATAAACATTTTACGTTTCACTTATTACGGTTAAAATGATCCCATCACCAACATTCGCCTTGAGCCACGCGGAAGCAGAGCCTTCACGGATAGCGATTTCAAGAAGTCCGAGGGATCCTGTAAGACACAAAGCTTCTCCGTCTTTGGCCTCACTGTAGGCTTTACGGAATACGATATCCAAGCCTCCGAGCTCCGGGCCTTCAACTTTTTTTCCTCTCTCCAATCTCATGCTTATTAGCCGTCCATCCAATCCTTCCCGTTTTTGTGTGAGCATCTCCGCAGGGATATTCGTGATCAAGTTGCCAAACTTGTCTATGTGTAAAATCGTCCCGAGCAGATTGTCTCCTTCTCCTTTAGGTCTCCGCATATCTAATTTGTTATAAGAGACGATCTTGGGGCCGAATTTTTCGCACGGCGTTCCTTTAGAAAGCCAAGCGGCTGCGGGTGCCATCTTATCCCGCGCTTCAAACGTGCTTGTCGGGTGGGGAAGAAAATATGTGTTATCGGTCACCTCTCTGATCTGGGTGACCGTCTCTTCCTCCAACGCCATACTCAGCACGCCATTATCAGGCCCGATGAAAAAATATTTTGCTGTTTGCACGCAGAGGATCTTCCGGGAGGACCCCACCCCAGGGTCAACAACGGCTAAAAAGATCGTTTTCTGGGGAAAATACCTGTAGGCTGCGAAGAGAAAAAAACTGCCCGAGAGTACACTGAATGAGGGAACGCGGTGGGTTATGTCGATGATACGAGCTTCCGGATTGATCTGAGCGATGACACCCTTAAGAGATGCTACGAAGAAATCTTCATCACCAAAATCTGTCAATACACCGATGATTGGTCGATCCACTTTCGTCTATCTTATTTGATTCACTTTCCAACGTCAACCAAACTGCGATAATTGACGGTGGAGCGAAATCGTGTTAAGTTTTTGTCAATGAAGTTCTTAAAAGTCCTCGTCAACTCGCTTTTGAGCGGCCTCTTCTTCAGCGGCCTTGTCGCCTTGCTTATCCTGAACTTAAATGTCGATCTCGCCTTTGATCTCCTGCTCCTTGGACAGCTGACTCTCTTCAACTCCGTCGTCTATGGCCTCATCATGGCCTTCCTAGGTATTTTTCTCTTTTTTATCATCCAATTCTTTTCCGGGATGAATTTTAAAATAAAGCTCATTTCCCCATCGTTTCTGATGATCAGTTTCACGCTGATCCTTATCCTCTTCTCATTTGTCTTCTGGGAAAACTTCAAACATTTCCGCACGTTCTTTACGCCAGAGATCGAGAACCTCCTCCGTACTCAATTCATCGTTCTGGTCTTCTTTGTTTTCCTGGGAATTCTCTTTTTCTACGGATATCTCTATTACAGAAAAAGCTTTGTTTTCTTGTTGGTGTACTTCCTCTGTATCGCCGCAGGTATGACATATGTCGTACACCTCAGGACAACCTTCCCTCCCCCACCCGTCCACGAAAAAGTGGCACGGCTTGAAGCCAAGGAGATCACAAAAAGAATTACCATCATTGGTATGCAAGGGATGATCTTCGACTTTATCATTCCCCTTGTCAATGAAGAGAAACTCCCCAATTTTGCCTGGCTTTTGGAGGAAGGAAGTTGGGGACGGCTCACAAATTTCTCTCCCAATGACCCGATAATCCTCAACACGTCCTTTAACACAGGGAAGCTTCCTGCCAAACACCTCCAACTGTCTCCCATCAAGTACAAATTGCGCCAGATAAAACAGGAGCTCAGTGTTGTCCCTCGTTTTATCCTCTACGGGCAGATCGAACGATTGGGCATCCTCCAATCAAACGCGCACACTCCTCGACACATCCTCAAGGATATTTGGGAAATCTTCGATGACAACAAGATCACCTTTATCAAAGAAGACCGCCCTTACTGTGTACACCTGGAAACCCCATCGGAAAATACAGAATCTTTATTCAACAGGTTTTACAAGGACTACAAATTCGAGAACAGCGCTATCCTGGATCACTTGCAGCATGCACTCCTCTCGGATATCAACTGCGAAGCTAAATTCACTCAAACAAAGAATGAGCTCCAACCGCAGCTGTCCTATCTGTTGTTGAGTGGATTGAACCTCGCGGAGTCCTATTTCTACAAATACAATTTTCCCGACCTATTTGGCGACATCGACCAGGAGGAGATCTCCAAATTCAGCTCTGTTATCGAAAAATACTACCAGCTTTATGATCAGATCATCGGGAAACATCTGGCAACCATGAAAGAGGACGAACTTCTGGTCGTCTACTCTCCCCATGGAATCGAGCCCCTCCCCATATGGAAAAGAATGGTGCACTGGATATTCGGGGACAAAGATATTTCGGCTTACCATGAAGACGCTCCCGCGGGCGTGATCTTCTTCTATGGGAAAGACATCATTCGAGGAAGACACATCGAAGAGATGCGGATCATCGATATCGCCCCAACACTCCTCAATTATCTCGAGCTGCCCGTGGGCAAAGATATGGATGGGATCGTCAACAGCACGATGTTCATGGAAGGGTTCAAGATCGAAAACCCGGTCCTCTACATCACCTCATACGAAGAGGTCGAAATCAAAGCTCCTGAAGAATAATTCAGGAGAAAGATGGATTATTCAGAAAGGTTAGTGGATGATTCGAAGCAGCCTACCCCATCGCGCCTTCGGGATAAACCGCGCGAATTTTTCTAGGCGCTCACGGAAGCCCGTTTTCTGCCACGCATCCCTTTCCGCATCATAAGAGAAATAGATGACCCAGGGCCTTCCCTTAATGTAGCTCATAGGTAAAAATCCCCAGTACCGGCTGTCATAGCTGTTGTCACGATTATCCCCCATCGCTAAACACTGTCCGGCGGGGACTTCCATCGGACCGAAATTATCCCTGATGGCGTCATTATACTGGTAGTACTCGCTGTTTTTTATGATTTGATTGTCCATGTGCACTTTGTAGTTCTCTGCGATGGGCTTATCGTTCACATAAACCTGTTTATCCCTGATCTCTACCTTTTCCCCCTCCAGGGCGATCACACGTTTCACAAAGTCTTTTTGCATCTCTCTGGGATACTTAAAAACGATGATGTCGTGCCTCTCGATCTCCTTTTGGGGAAGGACTAATTTTTCCCAACCAAAATACGGCTTGGCATAAGCCATTTTATTGACCAACAGAAAATCGCCGATAAGGAGAGTGGGTTCCATGGAGCCGGTGGGGATCTGAAAAGCCTGGACTACAAAAGTCATCACAAAAAAGACAAATATGGCCGTTTCAGCGATCAGCTCAAAATACTCGCGAACCACGCCTTTATCTCTTGGTTTTTTCTCTTTTTTCTTTTTTTCCATATCAAATCCAGAATGAAACACTTAATACAACCAAAAACACAAAATTCATCAATATGGTTGCCTTGACAGCAGCAAGAAATTCGCCCCAGTTTCCCAAATTCTGTTTGCCGGCTTTGAAGGCCATAAAAGAAAACGGAAGCGAGATCATAACCAGCAGCGACCAGAGAGGCCACCCACCAAAAAGGACCCCCAGCACAACAATCACATAACAGCAGAGAGCGAGGAACAAGTAGATATACAAACTCTTCTCGAATCCAAACTGGATCACCCACGTTTTCCTGCCCACTGATCGATCGGCGTCCCGGTCGGCAAACTCGTTGATCAACAGAACGAGCGTGGTCATAATGCCCGAAGGCACAGAAACGATCAACGGCCAGACCGATTGGAAACTCCCAGCCTGAACATAGTAGGATCCCAAAACGATCAGGGGCCCCCAAGCTAGAAAAATAGCGATCTCTCCCAATCCTTTGTTCACCAACCGGAGTGGGAATCCATTGTAGCTGTATATAAAAAGGAGTGCTAAAATCCCGATGATCAATATGACATTCCCCTCAGAGATGAAATTCAAATAGAGCCCGATGATGGACCCGGCAGTGACAAAGATCACGGAAACGGCAAGCGCCTCGCCGGGTGAAACGAAGCCTTCCAGGATCATCCGGCTGCCCCCGGAAAATGGAACCGTCCCGCTTGTATTGGCAGCATCGTTTCCGCTCTTGAAATCGAAGTAGTCATTAGCCACATTCGTGGCGATGTGGAAAAAACAGGCTCCCAGAAGAGTCAGAATAAAATGACCGAGATGGAAACGTCCTGTGGACCAGGTGGCGAAGGCCGTTCCCAAAAGGACAGCACCTATCGTCACTGTCATGAATGGCAGTCGTAGCAGCATCATTATGGCTTTGCTTTTTTTCATTTAACTTTATCCTTATTTTGTTTCAACCTGGACTATTCATAAAAAATGTCGATACTTATCATAACTGACTCAATATCCGAATGTTACATTGTTTCTGCGGATTACTCATTTATACACTGCATTTCCCATGTGATTTTCATTTATAATCGACATTTTTTTCCCTTCGGGCGCCGACCTAACCAACCATACTTCGTGGGCCACTGCCTCAACCTTAATGTTAGGGTGGGGTGG
>JAGLRY010000251.1 GCA_023135995.1 Candidatus Aminicenantota bacterium
CTACAGCTGCATCCTTTGCGCCTTGCATCCATTAATGTTAGGGTGGGGTGGGTTGGCCTCGACTCGTGAATAATCCAGGTGAATTGAAAAATCTATAAACAGGATGGATTCACAAACGTGATCAAAAACTACCTGAAAATCGCCATACGAAACATTATGAAACACAAGAGCTTTTCCGTAATCAATATCGTCGGTCTGGCGATAGGAATTGCATGCAGCATTCTCATTTTGGTTTTTGTCTCCCATGAATTGAGTTACGACAAGTATCATGAAAAAGCCGACAGAACTTACAGAATAGCTGTCAGAGCTATGATCGGGGATACAAAAATCAATCAGACTTATTCTTCCTCTGAGACATTCCGGAGACTTCTCGAGGATTTCCCAGAAATTGAAATGGGAGTCAAGTTTTTAAAATTGGGAAGAACCCCTATTGTCTTGGGTGAAAAAACCTTTTATGAGTCGAGATTTTTTGCAGTCGACTCCACATTCTTCGATGTTTTTACCTTTCCATTGATCCAGGGTGATCCCAAAAAAGTTCTCGCCGATCCAAACTCTATGGTCATTTCTGAAGATACTGCTCTCAAATATTTTGGGACCGCAGACGCCGTGGGTAGAATTCTAAGAGCCGATTTTTCAGACGGTCCGGGCAGCGTCGACTTCGAAATCACCGGAGTCTCCGCAAATGTTCCCGACAACTCTCATTTCCATTATGATCTTCTGGCGTCTTCAGCGACTTTCCCAACCTATATCAACGATACCGGTTGGTCATCCAATAACTTCATTACCTATGTTGTCCTGAAAGAAGGCACCACGCAAAAATGGTTCGATGAAAAATTGAAGGAATTCACCAGAAAACACATGGGTGCTGAAAGATTTGACGCCTGGATAGCCAAGGGAAATTTCTGGGAATATTTCCTACAGCCCATCACCCGGATACATTTAACCTCTGATCTGAATGGGGAATTTGAGGCAAACGGTAACGAAACATACGTCTATATATTTTCGGCAATAAGTATCATCATCTTACTCATTGCCTGTATCAATTTTATGAACCTCTCAACAGCCAAATCATCATTAAGGGCCAAGGAGGTTGGGATGCGAAAAGTGGTGGGTTCGGGCAGAAGCAGGCTGGTTTTCCAATTTCTGAGCGAATCCGTGTTATTGAGTTACATCGCACTGGCACTGGGAATTGGGATATTCATAGTCCTTTTTCCTCTTTACGAAAATCTGATCGGCAAACAGCTTAACATTCCATATTTGGATAATTTTGTGGTGATCCCTCTAGTATTGGCTCTCGGACTCATCGTGGGGGTGATCTCGGGGTCATACCCGGCTTTTTTCCTTTCGTCATTCAAACCCATTGCGGCACTCAAAGGAAATAAAAGCATGAACAAAGGGGGATCGTGGCTAAGAAATATTCTTGTCATATTCCAGTTCACGATCTCCATATTTCTCATCATCGGCACGTTGGCAGTTAACCAACAACTCAAATTTTTCCAGAACAAAAAATTGGGATTTGATAAAGAACAGGTTTTAGTCGTCAACAACCCAGGATCATTAAGGAACACTGTTAATCCTTTTAAAGAAGAACTTCGCAAATACGCCAGTATTATCGATGTATCCGGGTCCAACACACTGCCGGGCAGGAGTTTCAGCAATATCGGATTCGGTGCTGAAGGCGTGGAAAGCTTTACACTAAACCTCTGCGTTTGTGATTATGGTTTTCTCGACACTTTGAAGCTGGAAATGGCGCAAGGGAGATTCTTCTCGAAGGAATTCACGACCGATTCGCATGCAGCAGTCCTCAACGAAAAATCTGCGGAATTGCTAGGATGGGAAGACCCCATAGGGAAAAAGATCAACAATTGGTCACGGAACAGAGGTGATTTTGTAGTAATTGGAGTGATTAAAGACTATCACTATGAATCACTCCATCAGGAGATCAGGCCACAGGCCTTATTCCTCTCCGGCGGTTACTACACAAATGTCGAGAGATATATATCTGTTCGATTGAACACAGAGAATATCGCTGGCACAATAAAACACATAGAGAGCAAGTGGAACGAATTTGCCCCTCAGATGCCCTTTGAATATTCCTTCCTCGATCAAGATTATGACAATTTATACATGAATGAGAGACAGACAAGAAAGCTGTTCTCGATATTTTCTTTCCTCGCGATATTCATTGCCTGTTTGGGTTTGTTCGGATTGGCGTCGTTTATCGCCGATCAAAAAACCAAAGAGATCGGCATCAGAAAAGTTTTGGGGGCTTCGGTAGCGAATATTGTCAAAAACCTGAACAAAAGCTTTTTAAAATGGGTTCTGATCGCAAACCTTATTGCTTGGCCCATTGCATGGTTTGCCATGAACAGATGGTTGGAGAATTTTGCCTACCGGATCGGATTATCCTGGTGGATGTTTGTACTGGCTGCGGTACTAGCTGTGTTTATTGCATTGCTCACAGTAAGCTTCCAGACAGTAAAGGCCGCCCTCAAAAACCCGATCGATTCTTTGCGGTATGAATAGAGATATTTAAGTATTTTGTCACTTTAATCAATGTAGGGTCCGTTCCCCGAACGGAACTTTCATTTGGGAAGCCTTATCGAGAATTCAATCGAAATATTTTATGCCGTAAAAGACCAGAGATTCATTTCAAAGGGAAAATTTTGCCATTTTTGTATAAAAATCTGTCTCCTTTTTTCATAGGATACCAGAACTTGATCTCTGGAAATTTTGACCGGGCCAGGGTGACAAATCTTTCCGCATCCGATTCTCTGCCTCCGTAATGCATGGGCAGCATCACCCGGGGCCTGAATTTATCGATCGCATACAACTCACCATCATATGTAGGGCTTCCGAAGACCGAAAGAAAAACTAAGTCAAATACCTCCGATTGCTGAGATAAATAATCGATATTCTCCTTATAAACCGGATTTAAGGCACCGGGAGAATTCCCATGGTCACCTGAAAAATAGATAGTCAGGCCGTCCACTTCTATCAGGAAAGCCGACTCCGGGATATTATCGAAATTGTGGTAAATATTCTTGACCTTTAACGGTCCAAGAGACTTAGACGTACGACCTTTGCCAAACGCATGATGGGTCTGTGCCTCCTGAGCCTGCCAGCCGAATACATAAGTGATATTGGGGATCACCTTTTTCCATTTAAGTAGATTTCTATCAAAATGATCACCGTGGCCATGTGATATGAATACATAGACGTCTTGATCTTTGATCTCATTGGGATTGACAAATCCATTAGGTAAGTAATCAAAAATCATCAAAACGCTGGATGTTTTTACGGCCCACCCTGAGTGAAAGAGATACCAGACTGCGGCTTCCCCATTTTTCAGTTGGATTTCGGATATTTTATTTGAGTCTCCTCCTCCGACGACCTCGAAAGTGGTTTGTGTAGCAGCAACATTGACCAAAAAAACGGCCAGCAAGAGCAAAAAGAAACATTTCCGTATTAAGTTCATTTTCTCTCCTTTTATACGTCTTATACGTCACAACATTCAATACTGTTTAAAATAGTGTTGGCTTAAAAGAAACCTGAGAATCTCAATCTCAGCTTTTATCTGCAATAATGTCGCAAAATATTATGCGACATATCATTCTCTTGATTATTGAGTTGTTTATGTCGTAAACTCTCTTTTTCAATCCTATAACCAGTTGTATTTTTGTATTTTAGGAATATGCGCATCTCGCAATACAGCTTTGAAATTAGGAGATCCTGCTAAGAAAAGGATGTGTTCGTGGCAAAGCGAGAATTCCAGGTCGAGAATGAATACAGATACAGACGAGGGGGAGCAGTACGCTGGATCCTCTCACACCTGATGCGCTATCCCCTTCTCCCCGTGCTATTGATCATAACCGCAGTGGCCACCAACTACGCCTACAGCAATATCCAGGTCTTCGTCGGCAGAGCCTTCGATGTGATCTCGGCGGCCAGCTTCCAGCTCGATGACCTCATGGTCCCTGTGATCGTAATCATCATATCTGCCTTGGGTGAGGGGCTCTCAGGGCTCTTGCGTAGCTTTTCTGCTGAATTCCTGGCCCAGCGGATCGAGCGGGATTCACGAGAGGAACTCCAGCTGAGCCTTTTGGGAAAGAGCCAGACGTTCCACGGGAGGCAGCGCATAGGCGACATCATGGCCCGGGCCACCAACGACGTGCGTGCGCTCAACCTGATGTTCAGTCCTGGATTGATGCTGATCATCGATTCGGTCCTGGCTCTCGCGGTGCCGGTGATCATGATCGGCCTGCTTCATACCAAACTGCTCCTCGTCCCTCTGATCTTTACCGTGCTTTTAACGATTACGGTCATTGACTACAACCGCCGCCTCAAGCCGGTTAGTATTGCTCAGCGGGAACAGTTCGGCATTTTGAATGCCGGGCTCACCGAGGCCGTCGCCGGGATCGAGGTGGTTAAGGCCAATGTTCGAGAGCGGTACGAATGGAATAAGTTCACAAACAACGCCCGTGTGTTCCGCGACTACTTCGTGCGCCAGGGGCTAATCCAGGCCCGCTATCTGCCGATGCTCATGTTCAGCCTCTGTTGGGGTGCAGGATTCTTCCATGCCCTGATGCTCTGGCGGCAGGGCGCGATAACCCTAGGAAATGTCGTGGCCTTTATGGGTCTTTTCGGGACGCTGCGGTTCACGACATTCATTTCGATATTCACCTATAACCTGGTTCAACTGGGAATCGCCAGCGCCGAACGGATTCTGAAAATGATCAAAACCGAGAC
>JAGLRY010000252.1 GCA_023135995.1 Candidatus Aminicenantota bacterium
CTTTTGAGAACGTAAGCTTCAGCTACAACGGGACACCGGTGCTCAAGGACATCAGTTTCCGGGCTCTACCCGGAGAGACGGTTGCCATCGTAGGCCTCACCGGATCCGGAAAGACGACTCTGACCCGGCTGATCAATCGCATCTTTGATGCCAGCTCGGGACATGTGCTGGTAGATGGGATCGATGTGCGCGAGTGGAGCCTGGAGAGCCTGCGCTCCCAGATCTCCACCATCGAGCAAGACATTTTCCTGTTCTCCCGCACACTGAAGGAGAATATCTCCTTCGGTCAAGCCGAAGCCTCCCAAGAAGCAGTGGAGAAGGCCGCCCGCGAAGCCCAGGCCCACGAGTTCATCTCCACCTTCCCCGAGGGCTATCAGACGAAAATCGGTGAACGGGGAGTCACTCTTTCAGGAGGACAGCGGCAGCGTATCGCTATTGCCCGCGCCTTCCTCACCAATCCTCGGATCCTGATCCTCGACGACTCGACAAGCGCTATAGATAGCGCCACAGAGGACCAGATCCAGCGGGCCATGAAGCGAATCTCTAAAGAACGGACCACTTTTATCATTACTCATCGCCTGAGCCAGATCCGCTGGGCAAACCGCATCCTGGTGCTACGTAAGGGAGAGCTCGTTGATCAAGGCGATCACGAAGAGCTTATGGCCCGTTCGCCCGACTACAGCCGAATCTTCGCCCGCTATGAATAGACCGATGGAAAAGGAGGAATAGATGCCGTTTATTCTGGACGGCCTGGACAGCGAAGATTACGACCGAAGCTATAAGGACAGCGAGCTTCTGCGTCGTATAGCCGGCTACTTCCGTCCTTACCGCCGCCAGATTTTACTCACCTCACTGATGCTCACCCTGAACTCCACCGCAGGCACAGCCGGTCCGATACTGATCGCCAAAGCCCTGGATCTTGTCAAAGAGGATTCCTCGCTTCGTGTTCTGCTGCTTTTCTCTCTTGGCGTGCTGATGTTGGGAGTTTTTGCCTGGGGATTCAACTACATCCGCCAAGTCTTCTCTGCCCGTGTGGTGGGAAACGTCGTCCTGCGGTTGAGGGAGGATGTGTTCAATTCTGTCGTTCACAACGATCTTTCCTTTTTTGACCGGCATCCTTCCGGAAAGATCGTCAGCCGGGTCACTTCGGATACACATGATTTTTCAAATGTTGTGACTCTGGTATTGGATGTCATCAGCCAGGTCCTCTTGATGCTTCTTCTGACTGTCTGGCTGTTCACTATCAGTTTTCGCTTGACTCTCTTAATTCTGGCCATGAGCCCGATAGTCTTTATTATCGCCTTGAGATTCCGGAAGATCGCCCGCAAAGTGACCCGCAACGCCAAACGGGTCACAGCCACGATCAACGCCGAGATCCAGGAGTCGATCAGCGGTATCGTCGTGGCCAAGAGCTTCCGTCAAGAACAGGCCATCTTTGACCGTTTTCTGGAGGAGAACAGAAAAGCCTACCGCGTCGGTCTGGCTCGGGGTTTGACAATGAACAGTATCTTCCCTATTCTCGGCACCGCTTCAGGACTCGCCGTGGCCCTTCTTTTGTATGCCGGCGGAGTGATCGTTCGTTCCGAGAGCATAACCCCTGGTGACTGGTACCTTTTTATGCAGGCCGTAACTTTCTTCTGGTGGCCCATGATCAGCATTGCGTCTTTCTGGAGCCAGTTCCAGGATGGGCTTTCTGCCTCCGAGCGGGTCTTCTCCCTGATAGACGCAAATCCAAAAGTCGTCCAGAGCGCTTCTGATCCTGTACCAAAACTCCGGGGAGAGATCGAGTTCCGGAACCTATCGTTCTCCTACACGGATCGGGAACAGGTGTTAAGGAACTTCAGTTTGGTCATACCATCCGGCCAGAATGTAGCGCTGGTAGGCCACACTGGAGCCGGAAAGAGCTCGATCGCTCGACTGATCACGCGCTTCTACGAGTTCCAGAATGGGGAGCTCAGGGTGGACGGGAAAGACGTCCGCAGGTTCGACCTCGCCCAGTACCGTAGGCAGATCGGGCTTGTTCCTCAGGACCCATTTCTCTTCTCAGGTACGGTGCAGGACAACATCCATTACGGACTGCCCGAGGCCACAGACGAGCAGGTTTGCCAGGCAGCCAGGCGGATCGCAGACGGAACATGGATCGAAGTTCTCTCCAAGGGATTGGACACCGAAGTCGGAGCCCGCGGGGCAAGCCTCTCCATGGGCCAGCGGCAGTTGGTGGCTCTCGCACGGGTGCTTCTGAAAGATCCCGCTATCCTCATCCTGGACGAAGCCACGGCCAGCGTGGACCCCTTCACCGAAACACAGCTCCAGGAAGGTTTGGAGCTAGTGATGCAGGACCGCACCTCCATCGTGATCGCTCACCGCCTCTCGACGGTGCGTCACACCGACCGGATCATCGTTCTGAAGAATGGCCGCATTATCGAGGAAGGCGACCACCAGGAGCTGCTGGCACAAGGCGGGCACTATGCCGAACTCTACAATGCCTATTTCCGCCATCAATCATTGGAGTACGTGGAAAGCTTCGCCCGATAAAACAGTGGGCACACCGTCGGAGAAATTCGAGGGACAGCATCATTCGTTTTGATGCGCGATGTTCATGTAGGCTCCGTTCCCCGAACGGACCGTTGGGAAAATCAGGTAAAACAATATTAAACGCGTTTAAAATATGGAGTATAATGCTTACATGAAAAAGAAACTCTGTATCCATCAAAGGAGAAGTGATGATATCATCAGAATTCCCGTATGAATCACATTTTATCGAGGTTTTAGGATCCAAGATACACTACATAGATGAGGGACAAGGTCCCACTTTTCTCTTCTTACATGGAAATCCAACCTCAAGCTACCTCTGGCGAAACATCATTCCCCATATCACTCCCCTAGGGAGAGCTGTCGCTCTGGATCTTATCGGCATGGGAAAATCTGACAAACCGGATATAGACTACAGGCTTCTTACTCACATTCAATATGTTGAGGCCTTCATCCAAAAGCTCGAGCTCAAAGATATGATCCTGGTCATTCACGATTGGGGATCTGCGATCGGGTTCCATTATGCCATGCAGAACGAGAAGAACGTTAGAGGAATCGTTTTCATGGAGTCTATCTGGCGAACCTTCTCCTGGAAGGACATGTCTCTCATTGAAAAATTCCTATTCAAGAGATTCCGGCATCCCAAAAAGGGCCACAAAATGATCGTAAAGAAGAATTTTTTCATAGAAAAAGTGCTGCCCATGTTCGTGGTGCGTAAGCTGAGTGAAGAAGAAATGGATCATTACCGCGAACCCTATCGGGAAGAGGCCAGCCGGAAACCAGTCTTAGTATGGCCGAATGAAATCCCGATCGACGGCCATCCCCAGGACAATGCGGAAATTGTGGAACAATATAACGCAAAATTGAAAGAATCAGACATGCCAAAATTACTGCTGTGGGCCAAACCTGGGGCCATTATCAAGGAAAAAAACAAGGATCGGATCAAAAACGAATTCAAGAATGTAAAGGATGTTTATGTCGGCAAAGGTAAGCATTATCTCCAGGAAGATCATCCCGACAAAATCGGAAGTGCCATCGTAGAATGGTTCCAATCCCTAGAATTAGCGTAAAATTCTGATATTATTTAGATTATAGTATATATCGACATTTTTTATGAATAAGTCAGGTTACTAAACCTCGGGAAAGTTAGCGATTTCGAATTATCCAATTGACATCTCTCTTCCGCCTTTGATATAAAAGTGAGCG
>JAGLRY010000253.1 GCA_023135995.1 Candidatus Aminicenantota bacterium
AAAAAGGGACTGTCACCTTTTTTATTTACCTCTGGAAAAAGGTGACAGTCCCTTTTTTCCAAATGTTGGGTCTGTTCCCCGAACGGACCTCGGGGAGCTGACCCTACATCATGGATCGGACCATTCGGGGAATGGTCCCTACATCGGACCGTTTGGGAAACGGTCCCTACATCCAACTCCACATTGGCGAAATGTGGTGATATTTGATATAATTGCACCCTAGATAAGGAGTATCTGAAATGAAGAAAGACATTCATCCTGAATATGTTGAGGCAAGTGTGACATGTGCGTGTGGCAACACTTTCACGACCCAGTCGACAAAGAAAGAGATCCGTATTGAAATTTGCTCATCATGCCATCCGTTCTATACGGGCAAACAGAAGTTCGTCGACAGCGCCGGACGTGTGGAAAAGTTCAGGAAGAAATATGGCGATAAAAAGAAATAAACGAGATGTTACAAAAGCTTGCGTCTATCGAGGAGAAATTCCGCCACCTCACAGCCTCTTTATCTGATCCCGCCTTAATTTCCGACCCCCAAAAGATCAAAAAGATCTCTAAAGAACGGGCAGAGCTGGGCCCTATCGTCAAAAAGTACGAGTCCTACAAGAAGGTCCGGAAAGATATCGAGGGATCGAAGGAGATCTTGGACGATCCTGATGCCGATCGAGATCTTAAGGAATTGGCAGAGGAAGAGCTGAAGGAGTTGGAAGAGGAAGAGCAGAGGATCGAGGAGGAGCTCAAGATTCTTCTCCTTCCCAGCGATCCCAATGATGCCAAAGATGTGCTTTTGGAGATAAGAGCTGGGGCAGGGGGGGATGAGGCGTCGCTTTTTGCTCAGGATCTCTTCCGGATGTATTCGCGTGTGGCTGAGAAGAAGGGATGGAAGATCGAAGTCTTGAGCACGAGTCTATCGCCTATCAAGGGATTAAAGGAGATCGTCGTCAATATCAAGGGGAATCGTGTGTATTCACACTTGAAGTATGAGAGTGGGGTACATAGAGTGCAGAGGGTTCCACAGACTGAGGCGAGTGGGCGGATCCATACATCGACGGTGACGGTGGCGGTTTTGCCTGAGGCGGATGAGGTGGATATTGCGTTGGATCCCAAGGAGTTGAGGATCGAGGCCTTTGGGGCATCGGGGCCTGGGGGACAGAGTGTCAACCGCAACTATTCGGCCATTCGTGTGACGCATGTGCCTTCGGGGATGGTGGTGTCGTGTCAGGATGAGAAGTCGCAGCACCGTAACAAAGAGAAGGCGCTGCGGATATTGCGTTCGCGGTTGTTGGATGTGGCTCAGAGAGAGCAGCATGCACAGATATCGAAGGACAGGAAAAGGCAGGTGGGGACAGGGGAGAGGAGCGAGAAAATAAGGACGTATAATTTCCCCCAGTCGAGGGTTAAGGACCATAGACTGAATCTGACGATTCATCAGTTGGAGAATGTGCTTGATGGTGAGTTGGATGAGATCATGGATGCGCTGAGGCTTCATGAACAGACGGTGCTGATGGCGGAGGTTGGGGAATCAACTTAAACTATTCATAAAAAATGTCGATACATTTATTTTCAAATAAGAAACTGTGGTTTTCTTTAGTTCTTCCCTAATAATTACATGACTATCTTTTTACCCAAGTTCTCTTATTTTATTATCGACATTTTTTACCCTACGGGCGAGCCGATCTCACTACAAAGCCATCGTTGTAGCCCATTCGAAGTAGTTTACTACATCTTCATGGGCCACTACCTCGCCTTTGCCGCGACCTCGGCTCGTGAATAGTCTAAGGTATGTGAATTTCAAATGAAAAGTATCCAAGAGTTGTATGACATCGGGAAAGATCTCCTCAGGGGCAATTCTGAGGGGGGGCTGGAGGCGAGGATTCTACTCTGTAAGAGCGCTTCGATAGATGCGGAGACATTCCACGCTGATGGGGATAGGAAGCTCACGAGAGGGCAGGAGCGGACATTTTTGAGGTTGGTGTCGAAGAGGCTGAGTGGAGTCCCACTTTCGTATCTGACGAATGAGAGGGAGTTCTGGTCTTTAAGCTTTGAGGTCTATCCAGGGGTGTTGATTCCGAGGCCTGAGAGTGAGCTCGTTGTTGAGAAGGTTGTGGAGCTATCGTCGGGAGCAAATGAATTAAACGCAAAAAAGGATAAGTTATCCTCAGAAGCGCATAATCGCACTTTAAAAGCGAATAGAGTAAATAAGCATCCCTCAAAAACGTTTAAGCCATCTTCACAGATCGATAAAACGAATGAATTGATTGCGGATATTGGGACTGGGAGCGGGAATATTGCGGTCTCTCTGGCCAGAGAATTGCCGGATGCGCAGATTGTGGCCAGTGATATATCTAAAACAGCGCTCAAAGTCGCGCGGATGAACGCACAGAACCTGGGTGTATCCAATGTGATTTTTGCTCAAGGGAGCTTGTTTACGCCACTTGATAGATTCAAGTTGCAGGGGAAGTGTGATTTCATCGTTTCCAATCCGCCTTATGTCGCCCAGAAGGATTGGGAGACACTACAGCCAGAGGTCCGGGATTTTGAACCGAAGAGGGCTCTAGTGGCAGGAAAGACCGGCTTGGAGTTCATCCAGAAGTTAGTGAAGGGAGCACCGGCATATTTAAAGGCCGGTGGATGTCTCGTGTTCGAAATAGGGTATGGTCAAAAGCCGGATGTGCTCGGCCTGGTTAGCAAAAGCAATAAATGGAGCAGCGTCCAGTTTTATGATGATCTGAGTGGGATCCCGCGGGTTGTTGTGGCTCGCATGTAGGGTTCGTTCCCCGAACGGACCGGATAAAAATGGGTACAGGCACCTCTTTCCTCATAGAATATCGGAGCCAGTCCCCATTTTTATTCGGGGAACGGTCCCTACATCGGTCAGCTCGGGGAGCTGACCCTACATCATGAATTTTTCCATGTGCGGGAGGAGTTTGGTGGTTTCGTAGCGGATCTTTTCCCAGCTGTCCAACTCCACCGAAGAGAACGCCTCCACGACCTTGGGGTCGAACTGACTTCCGGAATTGTTCTGGATCTCTTTCTTGGCTGTCTTAAAACTTCTCTCTTTCCTGTAGGGCCTGTGGGATGTTATGGCATCCAGCGCATCGGCCAATGCAAAAATGCGTGCTTCCACAGGAATTTTGTCCTTTTTCAGCCGTTTGGGATAGCCTTTGCCATCGTACCTCTCATGATGGTAGAGGATGATGTTCCCCACCTCGTCGACCATCTTGATCTCTTTGATCAGCCCATATCCCAGCGCAGGATGGAGTTTTATCTTTTCCCACTCTTTGGCTGTGAGCGGTTTGACCTTCTTGAGGATCGAATCCGGAATGGCGATCTTCCCCACGTCATGGAG
>JAGLRY010000254.1 GCA_023135995.1 Candidatus Aminicenantota bacterium
GACTATATAGTCAATCCTTTCAATATGGAAGAGTTGAAAATAATCGTAGCCCAAGGATTGGAGAACAGCAGGATCCAGCAGGAAAATGTGCTCTTGAAAAAGGACCTCGAAGAAAAGTACGGCATGAACAACATGGTAGGGAAAAGCAAGAAGATGTTGGAGGTCTATAACTTGATCGAAAAGATCGCTGGGACGGATTCGACGGTGCTGATCTCAGGAGAAAGTGGAACAGGGAAAGAGCTCGCAGCCAGGGCGATTCATTTTCACAGCCGCAGGAGAGAAAGGCCCTTTGTCTCCATCAACTGTGGGGCGTTACCAGAGAATTTGCTGGAAAGCGAACTTTTTGGGCACGTCAAGGGATCCTTCACGGGTGCCATCGTCAATAAAAAGGGGATGTTTGAGACGGCAGATAAGGGGACTCTGTTTTTGGATGAAGTGGGTGAAATGTCTCCCTGGACACAGGTGAAGCTGTTGAGGACACTCCAGGATAAAAGGATCAGGAGGGTTGGAGGAACAGAAGAAATTCCTGTGGATGTCCGGATTCTTGGGGCGACCAATCAAGATCTGAAAAAGAGAATCGAAGAGGGAAAATTCAGAGAGGATCTTTTCTATCGGTTGAATGTGATCTCATTTGAGCTTCCTCCCCTGCGGAAAAAGAAGGACGACATCCCCCTTCTCGTCAGCCATTTTCTGAGCAAGCACTGTGAAAAAATGGATAGGAAGCTCAAACGGATTGCACCAAGAGTTATGAAGATATTCGAATCCTATTCTTGGCCTGGAAATGTCAGGGAGCTGGAGAATACGATCGAACGGATCGTCGCCATAGAGGAGCGGGAAACGATCACTGAATCCAGTCTCCCGGAAGAGCTTCTCATCCCGCAAAGAGAACAAGATCGAAGTTATGAGGTTAAGCCCGGATTCGACCTCAATGCGACTCTTGATGATATCTCCCGAAATTTTGTCCAGCAAGCTCTCCAAAGAACAAGCGGAAATCTCAAAGAGACAGCAACTCTTCTCGGCATCAACTATCGATCTCTCCGGTATCTCATCGAGAAATTAGGCTTAAAATCAGCTAAAGAGGCTGAGCAAAGCCTCTCCTGAGGAAAGAGTGCAGTGCCAAAAATTGTCACTCGGGACTGATGAAATAACAATTATCGGTAATTTCCAGAGAAATAAATTTTAAAAAACACATTAAATTATTTAATAACAACTAGTTAGCCAAAAATGGGGTTGGCACGTAAATTGCAGATAGAGTTGTGTCATTAAAAATTTAAAACTGGTGATAAAAAAAACACCAGGGTAACCAAGGAGGTTTTAATGTTTAAGAGTAAGAAAGGTTTTACGCTGATTGAGTTGTTGATCGTTGTCGCGATTATCGGTATTCTTGCTGCACTCCTCATTCCCAATGCGATCACTGCCATGCAGAAGGCCAAACAGAAAGCGACCATGAAAGACGTCGTCACGATCGCAACGGCCCTTACTGACCACGTCACTGACAACGGAATTTGCCCTGTCCAGGCCGGAACGTATGTATCGGGCGATACATTCTATCTCTCTCTATCTCCGTTCTATATAAAGGTTTTTCCCACGAGAGATAAATGGGCAGGTGAATATTACGTTTACACCGGTGACGCTTCAACAGGACTGTACGGTACAAATGATCCTGATCCTGGCGATGATTCATTCATAGTTGCTTCTCATGGTAGAAACAAGGCACCAGGACCGATTACGTTTTCGCCAGCTGATCCAGAAGCGAGTCTTTACACAGTGACCGAAATGGCATCTTTTGATGAAGATCTGATCATGTGGGACGGAAACTGGATCGTTGCGCCGAAGACCTACACAATAACAACCTAATAGCTGAATCAAATTCTGAGTGAAGCCACAGTGGGGCGGCACAAAGTGCCGCCCTTTTTTTTT
>JAGLRY010000255.1 GCA_023135995.1 Candidatus Aminicenantota bacterium
GAGCGCCAGAATCCGCCCCGGCGCGGTCTGGATTTGAACTCAGGGATCTCAGGGGTCTTTGCTTCGGCCTCCAGGGCATCAGGGACGAAGACTTGTGTTGACCGTCCGCTCTTGTCGATGCGGTAAGAACGCTCCGCGGCATAAAGGATCTCATCGCGAAGCCCCTCGCTTGCGATCTCTTCGGTGTAAACTTTTCTCCCTTCGACCAGGTCCGCAATATACTCTCCGATCTTCTCGTCCGAATAGTACTTGCGAATGTCCCATTCCTCAAGCCCCTGTCCTTCCGCTTGCCTGATCTCCTTTGTTCCGAGCAAACCCTTCTCGTAGTGATTCGTTCCGCGCAAATCTCCCCTTTGGATCTGGGCCATGAGGTTGATGGGAACGCGGCTCACCTTGCGTACCTGCCTTTTTTTCTTGATCCCATCCTCTTCATATGTCTCGATGATCTCTCCGATTCCTCCTGTGTTGTACTGCATGAATTTCACCTTGCCCGGGTAGTTGCTGACGAGAGTCATGATAATTTCATAGAAACGGTTCACTTTATTGGCCTTGGAGCCGACGATAAACGGGTCTGTTCCCACGATGCGAACCGATTCTCCGGCCTTGAGTGGTTGACTAGCATAACTGTGAGTGCTTTCTCCCCATAAGTAGGCGAGCACCGCCTGTTCGGGCGTAAGCTCTTGAGCGAACGTCATAATAGAATTTCTTCGGGTGATGAAAGCAAAAATAAGGCTATCGAGATTTTCCAATGGGGGAAGGTCGATGGATTTGGAGAAAATGGGGACCATCCTTCCCTTTATTTTGACTTTGAGCTTTTTGCGGTTGATCACTGACCGGCCGTTGGCTGTGAGGCTCTCATCCAGGAAGTCCACTTCTCCGTTGGACTTGATCATGACGTTTTCATAGAGAGCCGTTTTATCCACAAGGGCATTGTACATGGCCTCCTGGAATTCCTTCTCCACATCTGTTTTTACAAAGAAGTTGTTCTCTGATCCCAAAGCTGAACCGTCTTCGCACAGGAAGCAGATATCATCTTGTGTCACCAGAGTCTTTTCCCCTTTTTGGTGATCCAGGCCGAGCTGGTGGCAGGACCATGTGGATTTTCCGGTCGCTGTGAGGCCGAATAAAAAAACTCCGAAAGTCTTCAATTTTCCGTCTGTATCTCGAACCGTGACGATCTTTGTGCCCGCATGCAATCCGAGCATACCTAACTGGTCCGCTGTCCACATGGCCTGACGGAGGAAACCTTTTTTATCCTCACCCATGTAATCGGTCCCCAGGGCGATGTTGATGTTGTGTTCCGGTAGAACCAAAACTTGTTGACGCAGAGGATGTTCTTCGGGAATGTGGATCATCGTGAATTCTGGCCCGGGTCTTTTCCCTGGTTTGAACATGGTTGTTCCCCACATGTAGCCCAGGCGGTAGTTGATAAGGTCCGCCTCAGAGATGTAGAGATTACATACGGGGTTATAGGAATCGTTCTCACCCATCCGTCGTCGAATATGGCAGATCGGGAGAGTCTTCACCAAATGCAGTACTTTGTCCAACTCTTCTGGAGTTTTGGCGATGATTGCTTCCTGCTGAGGTGTGAGGCGCGGAAGCCTTACAGCTTCGCTGCCCAGATATACGGTTTTAGGGGCGATGCGGCTGGAGATCGCACAGCGCCACCCATAAGATCCGTACACTGTTTTGATGCCCACGGATTTAGCCCGTGGCTCGAGCCATTTGAGATCTACGGACTTGACATTCGGGCCTTTCAGTGCTTTGTGGAGTTCCTCTGAAAATTTTTTATAAACATCCTCGTTGTAGATCTTTGTATCGCTCATTCTTGAATCTCTAAAACAACATTGCTCAAACTCAATATTCCCTCAAATCCTATTGCCCTGTTTGTGCTTCGCCCGTAAGAATCCTTTTCAGGTCGTCAGGGGAGGCAACTCCACTGTTAAAAAGGTAACACTCTGTGCTGTCCAGCAAGCGTCGGAAAAAATTCCTCTCGAGTTCCATGCGCTCTGGAGTCACAACCAGCAGGTGTGGGTTATAGAAAGGCTGATTCCGAGCCGGGCCGAGCTCTCTTTGTGCTCCGAAAATTTCGCCGTGTTCCATTATGCGCAAAGCATCTTCAGTTTCTGTCTTCACAAAGGGTGGGGAAACTTTGTCGTTCCGGAGCAGAAACAACCAGCGGAGAGACGTGCGCTTTACGTGTTTGGCAGGTCCCCCTATCCAATAAGGATCGAGGAGAGCAAAGGCCTGTTTAGACGCTGTGTAGCAGAATGGTGAGCCTCGGTCCAACCGGCAATCATCCAACTGCAGGCATTTTTCATTCTGGCAGGCTTCCTTAAACACGATGATGTTTTCACATTTGCTGTTGTCGAAGAGAAGAGCGAGATCGGGATAGGATTCCACAGCGTTGGTGGCCATGAAGAGTTTCCGTTCGACGGAATCTGCCACAGCTGTGCCGCCAGAATACCTGACAAAAACCGTATCATTGGAATGAAGCCGGAACCTCGCATCTTGGAGAAGGGAGAAAAAGAGCTCTGTCTTTTTTGTGCCTTTAGGTCCGATCAAAACGACTCCGCGACCGTCTATATCTGCAACCATTCCTCGAATGGAATGGACACTGGACAGCCTTTCGGACACATCGGTCACTAGGCCTAATGCAAGGCTGCGGAGAGGGCCGTAATTATCGGCATTGACGAGCACGCCGGTTTTTGTTTCGGAATTGTAGTAGGTGCGTGGTTCACGACCCGCTATGTTGTCCACAGCGTAGATGATGCCGTGTGGTTCCAGGTCGGCTTCCAACTGTGCGGGGTACCAGTTTTCCATCCAAAAATCGTAAAGATGAGAGACATTGGTTCGCAATTGGACGATAACACCGTTGATGTTGGCATTCCATTCGAAGTAATTGGCGTAACTGAGATGGGACTCCATCTCGGCGATGAGGGCATCCCTCATCTGGCTCGAAATGTTTGAATCCACAGGCGCAGATTTCTTAAAATGTGTCACTGTGTTGTTCAATCTGACGCGCTTGATTTTTTTCGCTGTCTTCAACCGGGAGAGAGCATCGATGATCCTATCCATAGCCTTTTCGATGTTTTCCATGGAGGTGGCGTAGCTCATCCGGATGCAGTCATCAGCCCCGAATGCATCGCCCGGGACGACGGCCACATGGGCCTCTTTGAGGAGATAATAGGCCATGCCGTAAGAGTTTCGCAGGGGCGTGTTGTTGAACTCCTTGTCATAATAAGCTGAGAAGTTCGGGAAAAGGTAGAACGCACCTTGCGGTTTAAAACAGGATACATTAGGGATCGATTGCAGCCGGGCTAAAGCATAATTTCGTCTCCGCTGGAATTCGGACACCATTTTCGAAACTTCATATTGAGGGCCGGTCAAAGCCTCCAGGCCTGCTTTTTGTGACACAGAACAGGCGTTGGAAGTGGTATGACTCTGGATCTTTGCCATGCCATTGATAACATCTGAAGGGCCGGCGGCATAACCCAAGCGCCACCCTGTCATCGAATAAGATTTGGACACACCGTTGATGATGATCGTTTTTTTCTTGATGTCCTCTCCCAAAGATGCAAAGCTGTGGAAGCGAAAGTCTTCGTACACCAACTTGTCGTAGATCTCATCTGCGATAACGTACACATCCTCTTCCAGAATGACATCTGCCAGAGCTTCGAGCTGGTGCTTTGTGTAGGCGGCCCCGGTCGGGTTGGAGGGATTGTTAAGGATAAGAGCCTTGGTTGCTGGCGATATGGATGACTTAAATTTATCTGGTGTCAGTAGAAAACCGTCCTCCTCTCTTGTGGGGACGATTACAGATTTCCCCTTTGCCAGCGAGACAGTATGAGGATAAGTGACCCAGTAGGGGGCCGGAATAATGACCTCGTCACCTTCGTTGATCAGGGCCTGGATAAGATGAAATAGGGAACTTTTCGCTCCTGTCGAAACAATGATCTCATTCTTTTCATAAGTGAGGCCATAATCTTCCTTCAACCGAGAGATGATGGCGTCCTTGAGGGGCGGGATTCCGTCAGCCTGGGTGTACTTAGTGAAATTTTCTTCGATGGCATGAATCCCTGCGGTTTTGATGTTGTCAGGCGTCGGGAAGTCGGGTTCGCCGACGCTCAGGTCGACGATGTCCACACCGGCAGCCTTCATGGCTTTGGCTTTGGCTGTCACCTTTAGGGTGGGAGACTCACCAATTTGATTTGCCTTTTCTGATACCATGATACCCCTTTTTCAGATGTAAGATTATTCTTCTTCTTCGATCTTTTCTTTGATTTTGAACTTTTCCTGAAAATACTTCTTGAGGTCAACCCCTGTGAGAGACTCCACGACATCCGGCATCTGGGCGAGAATATCAGCAACCTGGGATGTGATCTTGGTGGCTCCTGTCCCCTTGTCGCCACCCACAAGCACGATCTTATCGACTTTAGAGAGTGGGTCAGCTATGGCTCTGGCCAACTCTGGAAGCTTCTGGAGATACATCTCGAGGATCGCGGCATGGTTGTATTTCTCCCACGATTGGGCGCGCTTCATCATCGCTTCCGCCTCGGCCAAGCCTTTCTGTCTGATCTTCTCTGCTTCTGCGACGCCTTCGAGCTTAAGAGCTTCTGATTTTCCCTTGGCTTCTGCCTGAATGCGGAATTCTTCGGCTTCGGCTTCAGCCTTGATCTGGTATTTCCGCGCATCGGCAGGTTTGATCACATTGGCATCAAGTTCCATTTCTCTGCGCTTGATCTCCCTCTCCTCTATCTTGATGGCTTCCTCTTTTTCAATGAGTTTCACCTTGCCCTCTTCTCGCTTGATCTCTTGATTAAGACGAAAGCGTTCGAGCTCGTAGGCGAAATCAGCCTGTGCTTTTTTTTGGTTAACAGCGACTTGTGATTCTGCCTTCTTGGCTTCGTTTTCCCATTGGGACTTGGCAATGAGTGCATCTGCATTCAATCGGGCGATTTCCCCTTCTTTGCGGGCTTGTGACGATTTGATCACGGCCTCTTTTTCGGTCTCCGCTTCGGCGATCGTGGCATCCTTCTTGGCTGCTGCGATGTGGGGTTTGCCCAGGGCATCCAGATATCCCTGAGTATCGCTGATTTCTTTGAGCGCAAACGATATCAAGGAGAGCCCCATCTGGGTGAATTCGGTCTCCATAGATTGCTTGACTTTGTCTGCAAATTCCTGCCGTCCCCTGTATATTTCTTCCACGGTCATAGTACCGATGGCGGCTCTCATCTTGCCATCCAGGATCGTCCCAGCCACATCCCGGATCCCCTCTTTGCCCGATCCCAGGAACTGTTCAGCGGCACGGCCTATGGAATCCTCATCGGATTTGATTTTGACCTGAGCGGATGCTTCAGCCATGATGGCAATCCCTCCATGCGTGAGCACCTCAGGTATTTTGATGCTTAAATTGATGACGTCAATGGGCAAAATGTCCACAGTTTCTAAAAACGGCCAGACAAAGGTGCCACCCCCCAAACGATAGCGATACCCCACCCGCCTTCTTGTGCCATCAGGGACGGGGATCGATCTCTTTCTTCCGCCGGAGATGATCAGGACTTCATTGGGGCCGACCTTTCGGTATTGTTTAGAGATAAGGAGTGAGAATAAAACTAAAAAAACGGTTATGATTCCGACAAAAATCAATGTGGAGACTAATGACATCTTAACCTCCTTGGCAGATTGTCTTTATTCGTGTGGTGGTGAATTAGAATCACTTTAACACGTTAAAAAGAATTTGATGGAACAGACATATTAACCCTAAAGGCGAATATTTACAAGTCTAGTTTTTCTTTAAAATAAGAGATTGTCTTCATCAGGCCCTCTTCAAATCCGACCGTCGGTGCCCAATGGAGCTTGTCTGTGGCGTAAGAAATGTCAGGGCATCTTCGTGGCGGGTCATCGGCCGGCATGGGCTCGTGAACGATCCGGGAAGAGCTAGAGGTGAGTTCTATGATTTTTTCTGCTAGAGCGAGGATCGTAACTTCATCCGGATTTCCCAGATTGACAGGTCCGATAGTGTCATCGAGTCCCATCATAGCCAAGAGCCCCTCGACAAGATCAGACACATAACAGAAAGAACGTGTCTGAGATCCATCACCATAAACAGCCAGAGGCTCTCCTTTCAATGCTTGAACGATGAAATTGCTGACGACTCGACCGTCGTCGATGGCCATCCGTGGCCCGTATGTGTTGAAAATCCGGACGATCTTGATGTCGACGGTGTTCTGCCTGTGGTAGTCCATCATTAGTGTTTCGGCGACTCTCTTCCCTTCATCGTAGCAACTGCGAAGACCGATGGGATTGACATTCCCCCAGTAGTCCTCGGGTTGGGGATGGACTTCGGGTGAACCATAGATCTCCGAGGTGGAGGCGAGCATGATGCGCGCCTTTGTCCGTTTGGCCAGACCTAGCATATTGATGGTTCCCATGACGTTTGTTTTGATCGTTTTGATCGCATTGTATTGGTAGTGAATGGGAGATGCAGGGCAGGCAAGGTGATAGATCCTATCGACTTCGACAAGAATAGGATGGATGATATCATGTCGAATCAGCTCAAAGTAGGGATGCGCAAACAGATGTCGGATGTTATCCTTACTGCCAGAGAAAAAGTTGTCGATACAGAGGATGTCTTCATCTCTCTCCAGAAGTGCTTCACAGAGATGGCTGCCCAAAAAGCCGGCGCCTCCAGTCACTAGGATTCGGTTCATTTGAGTTTCTCCTGTTCCTTCCTGATGATCCATCGATGGCAGTTCGATCAATTGTATGCCATAAATAGAGGGCTTTTCTGTTTGAGAATCTCTCGTTGTGCGGTGATGAGCGTTTGGATGCCTTTGTCGGCGAGGTCCAACAGGGCATTGAGTTCCTTTTTGGTGAACGGGATTTTTTCAGCGGTGGCTTGGATCTCGACAATTTGCCCAGAGTCAGTTCCCACCACATTCATGTCTGTCTCGGCATTGGAATCCTCGATGTAATCCAGATCCAGCAACATCTCGCCCTCGACTATGCCCATGCTCACAGCGCTGACAAGATGTTTAAGGGGCATTTGGTCGATGACGCCGTTGTCCATCATCTTTTTTAGGCTCAAGGCTAGGGCCACACAGCCTGCTGTGATCGATGCCGATCGAGTTCCTCCATCGGCTTGGATAACATCACAGTCGATGATCACAGTCCTTTCTTCCAGGATTCTGAGATCAGCCGCAGCACGCAGTGACCTCCCGATGAGACGCTGGATCTCCTGGGTCCTGCCGGAAATACGCCCTGGAGTTCTTTCTCGATTGGTCCGTTTCTCTGTAGAGCGAGGGAGCATGGAGTATTCCGCTGTGATCCATCCTTGTCCGCTCCCCCTAAGAAATGGGGGGACTTTCTCGTCGATGGTGGCTGTGGCTAGGACTTTTGTTTTTCCCATTTCGATAAGAGCAGAACCGTCGGCAAATTCCATATAATCAGGAATGATCGTAATCGGTCTTATAACGTCAAAGTCACGGTCGTTGGTCCTCATGATCGCCTTCCTTTTCACCGTAAGATTTTTTCTGATTATAAAAGGATAATATAACACTCACAACCAAAGTTCAAACTTTTAGATTTTAGGCTGGGAGCGCCATCTGTCATGGAACCAGAGCCAGAATTCGGGCTGATCGCGGATTTGGTCTTCGATGATTTTTGTGCACTCCTGAGTGATGCGTTGGACATCTGCACTGTAATCCCCTGAAGGAGTGAACTCTAGCGGTTTGAGCAAACGGACATGATACCCTTTCATGGGTGTCGGTAAACAAAAGGCGGGAACGATCGGGGCTCCCGTCCGGAGGTGAAATGTGGCCAGGGCCGGCGTTGTCCCCGCCAGCTTGCCGAAGAAGTCGACAAATATGGCCTGGTCATGAAGGACATTCTGGTCTATAAGAATAGCCACGATCCTGTTTTCCTTGAGAGACCGGAATGTTTGGCGCGTGGCCTGTTGTTTATAGATGACGCGTGCGCCAAAGCTTTCACGGAGAGCAAGGAGTTCATCTTCGAGGCACTTGATATCAAGAGCCCTGGCGATGACGTGGAATTCCCCCAGCTTCGAGAGCAAAATAGTCCCAAATTCCCAATTTCCATAATGGGCTGTGACGACCAAAACACCCTTCCCCTTATTAAGAGCAGTCCGAACGTGTTCTTCGCCTTCGATGCTGAGCAGCGCTTCTTTGGTCTCATCAGACAGGCTTGAAAACTTCATAATATCAAAGAGGGCTTCGCTAAAATGTGCAAAGGAACTCTGCGCTATCCTCTTTTTATCCAATCGAGATATCTTGTCTCCGAAGGCGATGTCCAGATTTTTGAGGGCGATTCCTCGGTGTTTCTTATCGAAACAATATACGGTGCGCCCTAACATTCGTCCTATTGCCAGACAGAGCTTTCGAGGAAGAAGTCTGATGAAACCTTTGAATCCCCGGAACAACACATGAATCACTTTGTGACCTGTTTCAGGCATCAGGAAGGCCCCTCCTTTTCAGGTGAGAGAAGACTCTGGCAAAAAGCTCCTCTTCGGTTTTGATGCCGATCTTTATGTAATACACCGGGATATCCCGGAATGCTTGGTTCCCTTTGATCTTGACAGCATCCTTTTCCGTTGTAATGCAAACATCTGCCTTCTGGCCGTAAAAAAGATCTGCGATCTGTTTTACAGACTCTGATGGATAAGGATGATGGTCAGGAAAGGGAATGAAAGGGAGTGGCTTTATTCCTGCTTGTTCGAGGAGTTTTCGGAATCGGTCTGGCCGTGCGATGCCGCAAAATGCGAGCACCCGTTTTTCTTTGAGGGCCGATATGGATTCCTCTATTCTTTCCATATTATAGAGGCCCTCAATGGAGACAGTATAAGAAAACGTGTCCACCTCTGGCAGGCGGAGAAATATGTTTTGTTCTATCTTGGCGTCGGCACCTTCTTTGAGCAGCAGAATATCGGCCCGTTTGATGGAGGAGAGGGGTTCCCGCAAAGGAAGATTTTCTGAAGGGTCGTAAAGGACGATGTCTAGATCCCTGTAGAGACGCCTGTGCTGGAA